>CAURVH010000001.1:300000-438979 GCA_963528645.1 uncultured bacterium | reverse complement strand
TCGGAGCGGGTGTCGGAGCAGACTTCTCTATTGAAGATGCCAACTATGACAAGATTATTATCATGACCGATGCGGATACAGATGGTGCCCATATTCAGACTCTTCTCTTAACATTCTTCTACCGTTACATGCGTCCCCTAGTTGAGGCGGGACATGTCTATATCGCCCTTCCGCCTCTGTACAAGATGTCCAAAGGTAAAGGCAAGAAAGAAGAAGTGGCCTATGCTTGGACGGACGGAGAGTTAGAAGAACTCCGCAAGCAGTTCGGTAAAGGTTCTACCCTCCAACGCTACAAAGGTCTTGGTGAGATGAATGCGGACCAGCTCTGGGAAACAACCATGAATCCAGAAACCCGTACCCTCATCCGTGTTACAATCGAAGACCTAGCACGCGCTGAACGCCGCGTCAATGTCCTCATGGGTGATAAGGTCGAACCACGCCGTAAGTGGATTGAAGATAATGTCAAGTTTACGCTGGAGGAAGCGACAGTGTTTTAAAAAATATAAAATTAATATAGAAAATCTAATGGAGAAATAAAAATGTCTAACAATATTAACGAAGAACAAGTAAAAGAAGCTCTTGAAAGTGGTTATGCGCAATCTGAAGCTTTATTAAATGATAAAGATGAATTAGATGATTTTTTGTATCATTTAGAGCAAAAAATTAAGGAAATACCAAATGTTGGTGAACAATTATCGATGGTTCCAGTTATGATTTCCTTAGTGAAGAATTATGTTCAAGGTAAATATACGACTGTTCCTTATGGAACTATTTTGGCTATTTTAAGTGCATTAATTTATCTTTTATCTCAGATAGATTTGATTCCAGATTTCTTACCAGGTATAGGCTACTTGGATGATATCGCAGTAGTTGGATTTTGTATAACAATGGTTAAAGCGGATATCGATTCTTATGATGTATGGCGTCAAGCTCAAGGGTTAATTTAAGACAATAAATTAGATTATTACCAGTCAATTCCGTATAAACAGGAATTATCAAAACATTTTAAATCATCACTTATAGACAATACTTAATTTTATTATCTGATACCTTATTTCATTTTTATAATAAACAAAGAAGTGATAAATATGAGAACTGAACCCGAAATACTTGATTTAATTTTACAAACCGCAAAAAGTCTAAAAGTCGAGGCTGTCGCCATGTCTGGTTCACGGACAAATCCAAAAGCTCCAAAAGATGAGTTTCAAGATTATGATGTTGTTTATGTCGTGGACGACTTAGATAATCTGACGAGTAATCTTGCTTGGTTGGACCAGTTTGGCAAACGTATCATTGAGCAACATAATATCCTAGGCAACCGTCGTCTCTATCTCATGCTATTTGAAGATGGTAACCGTATTGATTTGACTTTATGTCCTAAAGAGTATGTCAAGGAGTGGGTAGAAAGCGAAGGGGATTTCACGGTGCTAAAGGACCCCAAGGGCTTGTTTGTGCCTCATTCTCCAAGTCCTCAACGTTACTGGACAAGTCCAGCTAGTCAGACAGATTTTGAAAAAGCCTGCAATGAATTTTGGTGGGTATCAGCCTATGTGGTTAAGGGTATTCATCGCAAGCAAGCCATCTATGCCACGGATCATCTCTACGGAATTTGTCAACAAGAACTCTTGAAGGTCTTGGCTTGGCGAGTTGCAGCAGATAAGGGGACGATTGATATTGGCAAGAACTATAAATATCTCTTTAACTATTTACCTGCTGAGAAAGAGAAAGAATTCTCAAATCTACTTGATTTTTCAAGTAGTGACAAAATCACTCAATCCCTATTCTCCACAATGAATCTCTTCCACAGAGAAGCTCATATTCTTGCCCAAAAGATGAGATTTGACTATGATATGGAAGTAGCTGAGAAGATGATTCAGTATGCTGAGGAGAGACTCGAAACAAATGAAACATTTACAAAATAATAGACAACAAAATTTTTACTGATTAGTTTTCTCATTTCTTGGGGATTTGGTTGGGGATTGCTCGCTTTTCTGACGCAAATGAGCCTCTTAAGTCTAACAAGTCCACTAGGAGTTTTTCTCCATTTACTAGGAGGTTTCGGTCCAACCATTGCAGCCATTTCTTGTTTGCCTCAAAAATCCATTAAAAGCATAGTCTCTTTTATCTTAGGGGACTCAAAGAAATATATTTTGTTATTTCTTTTACTAATTTTCGTGCAGACAGGTGTCATTGCTTTCTCATCTAAGGAGCTTAATCCGGCTTTTCCACTAGGAAATTTGTTTGTTGTTTTTTTGAGTGCAGTCTGTGTTTATGGTGGCGAAGAAGAATTGGGATGGCGAGGCATCTTGCAACCAACTTTGGAAACTAGATTCTCCTTTTGGATTTCCGGTTTGATAACAGGTTGTATTTGGGCAATATGGCATGTACCTTTATGGTTTGTGATTGGAAGTTCCCAAAGTAGGATGCCCTTTATATTATTCAGTCTATTTGCAATTTATCTCAGTATTCTTCTAGCAGCTGTTTTCAAAAAGACTAAGTCGATCCTTTATTGCGCCATTTTTCACGGCCTAATTAATACCTTACTTAGCTTATTTATTATTAAAATTAATCTTTTATTCATTCTAGGATTAGTAGGATTGCTCTTCTTTTCTCACTACCTACAAAGAAACAGTTAAATTTATAAAATATAGATTTACTTTACAATAAAACACTAAAAAGAGAATTATTATGTCTAACATTCAAAACATGTCCCTGGAGGACATCATGGGAGAGCGATTTGGTCGCTACTCCAAGTACATCATTCAAGACCGAGCTTTGCCAGACATTCGAGATGGCTTGAAGCCGGTTCAGCGTCGCATTCTTTATTCAATGAATAAAGATGGCAATACTTTTGACAAGAGCTACCGTAAATCGGCCAAGTCAGTCGGTAACATTATGGGGAATTTTCACCCACACGGGGATTCTTCTATCTATGATGCCATGGTTCGTATGTCTCAGGACTGGAAAAACCGTGAGATTCTGGTTGAAATGCACGGTAATAACGGTTCCATGGACGGAGATCCGCCTGCGGCTATGCGTTATACCGAGGCACGTTTGTCTGAGATTGCAGGCTATCTTCTTCAGGACATCGAGAAAAAAACAGTTCCTTTTGCTTGGAACTTTGACGATACCGAGAAAGAGCCGACTGTTCTGCCAGCAGCCTTTCCCAACCTTTTGGTCAATGGTTCGACTGGGATTTCAGCTGGATATGCTACGGACATTCCACCACATAATTTGGCCGAAGTTATCGATGCGACGGTTTACATGATTGATCACCCAACAGCTAAGGTGGACAAACTCATGGAATTCTTGCCTGGACCAGATTTTCCTACAGGGGCTATCATCCAAGGGCGTGACGAAATCAAGAAGGCCTATGAAACTGGGAAAGGGCGCGTGGTTGTTCGCTCTAAAACTGAGATTGAAAAGCTAAAAGGTGGTAAGGAACAAATCGTTATCACTGAGATTCCTTATGAAATTAATAAGGCTAACTTGGTCAAGAAAATTGATGATGTTCGTGTCAATAACAAGGTAGCTGGTATTGCTGAGGTTCGTGATGAGTCTGACCGTGACGGTCTTCGTATCGCTATTGAGCTCAAGAAAGACGCTAATACAGAGCTTGTTCTCAACTATCTCTTCAAATACACCGACCTACAAATAAACTACAACTTCAACATGGTAGCGATTGACAATTTTACACCTCGTCAGGTTGGGATTGTCCCAATCTTGTCTAGCTATATCGCCCACCGTCGTGAAGTGATTTTGGCACGTTCCCGCTTTGACAAGGAAAAGGCTGAGAAACGTCTCCATATCGTCGAAGGTTTGATTCGCGTGATTTCGATTTTGGATGAAGTCATTGCCCTTATCCGAGCTTCTGAGAATAAGGCTGACGCCAAGGAAAACCTCAAGGTCAGCTATGATTTTACAGAAGAGCAGGCTGAGGCTATCGTTACCTTGCAACTTTACCGTTTGACCAATACAGACGTGGTTGTCTTGCAGGAAGAAGAAGCAGAATTGCGTGAGAAGATTGCTATGCTTGCAGCCATTATCGGTGATGAACGTACCATGTACAATCTCATGAAGAAAGAGCTTCGTGAGGTCAAGAAGAAATTTGCGACACCACGTTTGAGTACTTTAGAAGACACTGCGAAAGCAATCGAGATTGATACAGCTAGTCTTATCGCCGAGGAAGATACCTATGTCAGCGTGACTAAGGCAGGTTATATCAAACGTACTAGCCCACGTTCCTTTGCGGCATCCACTCTGGAAGAAATTGGTAAACGTGATGATGATCGTCTGATCTTTGTACAAGCTGCCAAGACAACTCAGCACCTCTTGATGTTCACTACTCTTGGAAATGTCATTTATCGACCAATCCATGAATTAGCAGATATTCGCTGGAAAGAGATCGGAGAGCATCTGAGCCAAACCATTACAAACTTTGAAACTAACGAAGAAATTCTCTATGCAGAAGTAGTGAATCAGTTTGATGATGCGACAACTTATTTTGCAGCGACTCGCCTTGGTCAAATCAAGCGTGTAGAACGCAAAGAGTTCTCTCCATGGCGAACCTACAAGTCTAAATCTGTCAAGTACGCTAAGCTCAAAGACGAGACAGACCAGATTGTAGCAGTGGCTCCGATTAAACTGGATGATGTTCTCTTGATTAGCCAAAATGGTTATGCCCTTCGTTTCAATATCGAAGAGGTTCCTGTTGTTGGTGCCAAGGCCGCGGGTGTCAAGGCTATGAACCTAAAGGCAGATGATGCGCTTCAGGCTGCCTTTATCTGTAACACCTCATCCTTCTACCTCTTGACCCAACGTGGAAGCTTGAAACGTGTCTCTTGTGAGGAAATTCCAGCAACCAGTCGTGCCAAACGAGGACTACAAGTCTTGCGTGAGCTAAAAAATAAACCACATCGAGTATTCTTGGCAGGAGCAGTTGCAGAGCAAGGATTCGTTGGTGATCTCTTTAGTACAGAAGTGGAAGAGAACGACCAAACACTGCTTGTCCAATCTAACAAGGGAACAATCTATGAGAGTCGATTGCAAGATTTGAACTTGTCAGAACGAACTAGCAATGGAAGCTTTATTTCAGACACCATTTCAGATGAGGAAGTTTTCGATGCTTACCTCAAAGAAGTCTTTAAAGAGGACAAAACAAATTCGTAAAAAGAATCAGTCCAGAGGGCTGATTTCTTTTATGTTGAAAAATTTTCAGAAAATTGCAAATAATACTTGAAATTTTACTAGAAAAGTGTAGAATAGAACACATAGTTTGAATAGTATAAAGGAGAAACACATGACAGTTGCAATTGATTGGGAAAATCTTGGATTTTCTTATATAAAATTACCTTATCGCTATATCGCTCATTACAAAAATGGTCAATGGGATCAAGGAGAATTGACAGAGGATGCAACCTTGCATATTTCAGAGTCTTCTCCAAGCCTCCATTATGGACAGCAAGCATTTGAGGGATTGAAAGCCTACCGTACCAAGGATGGCAGTGTTCAACTTTTCCGTCCTGACGAAAATGCCAAGCGTCTGCAACGTACCTGCGACCGCCTCTTGATGCCACAAGTTCCGACAGAAATGTTTGTAGAAGCTTGTAAAGCGGTTGTGCGTGCAAATGAAGAATACGTCCCACCATATGGAACAGGTGGAACCCTTTATCTTCGGCCATTGTTGATTGGTGTCGGAGATATCATCGGGGTAAAACCAGCAGAAGAATATATTTTTACCATCTTTGCTATGCCAGTTGGAAATTACTTTAAGGGTGGATTGGTTCCAACCAATTTCTTGATTCAGGATGAATACGACCGGGCAGCTCCAAATGGTACAGGTGCGTCCAAGGTAGGTGGGAACTATGCTGCTAGTCTCCTTCCAGGTAAAATGGCCAAGTCTCGCAACTTTTCTGACGTTATCTACTTAGACCCATCTACACATAAAAAGATTGAAGAAGTCGGATCAGCCAACTTCTTTGGAATCACGGCAGACAATGAATTTGTTACGCCATTGAGTCCATCCATCTTGCCATCTATCACAAAGTACTCTTTGCTTTACTTGGCAGAACACCGCTTGGGCTTGACTCCGATTGAAGGCGATGTCCCAATCGATAATTTAGAGCGTTTTGTAGAGGCAGGTGCCTGCGGTACAGCAGCAGTTATATCTCCAATTGGAGGCATCCAACATGGCGATGATTTCCATGTTTTCTATAGTGAAACGGAAGTAGGTCCTGTTACACGTAAACTCTATGATGAATTGACCGGTATCCAATTTGGTGATGTAGAAGCACCCGAAGGATGGATTGTCAAAGTGGACTAAATGACACAAAGTAAAGAGAAACTCCATACAGTTGTAAGGGCTGAAATGGAGTTTTTTCTTGCTAGTTTGAGCATTTTCTTGTACAATAGAAAAAGTGAAAAGAGGTAAAGTATGAGTAAAAAAGATAAGAAAATTGAAATCCAATTAACCGATGCAAAAGTGACTGTTGGAAAAGACAGCTATGAAGGCTACGTTTTGACAATCGGGAAAAAGGTCATTGGTGAAATTGCCGAATTAGACAGTCAATTTGCCATCATAAAGAATGGAAATGTCGATAGTTTTTATAAAAAACTTGAAAAAGCTGTGGAAATTTTGATTGAAAACTATAATTTAACAAAATAATGCTTGTTTTTTTGAAAATTTCATGATATAATAGTTTTCGTTAAGCATTGGAGAGATAGCGAAGAGGCTAAACGCGGCGGACTGTAAATCCGCTCCTTCGGGTTCGGGGGTTCGAATCCCTCTCTCTCCATCTCATCATTGGGGTATAGCCAAGCGGTAAGGCAAGGGACTTTGACTCCCTCATGCGTTGGTTCGAATCCAGCTACCCCAGTTCTTAGGTAATAAATTCAAGATAAAAAGAAAAATATCTTAGGGTATTTTATTTTTATATTGAAAGACGTGAACAATACGAACATGTTCTTGCGGGTGCTTAGGAAAAAAATTATAAGTATGTCAAGTTTGGAAAAACTTGATTGTTGGAGGATTTTTTAGATGAACGAATTTGAAGATTTGCTAAATAGCGTTAGCCAAGTTGAGCCTGGTGATGTTGTTAGTGCTGAAGTATTGACAGTTGATGCGACTCAAGCTAACGTTGCAATCTCTGGGACTGGTGTTGAAGGTGTCTTGACTCTTCGCGAATTGACAAACGATCGCGATGCAGATATCAATGACTTTGTGAAAGTAGGAGAAGTATTGGATGTTCTTGTACTTCGTCAAGTAGTTGGTAAAGATACTGATACAGTTACATACCTTGTATCTAAAAAACGCCTTGAAGCTCGCAAAGCATGGGACAAACTTGTAGGACGCGAAGAAGAAGTTGTTACTGTTAAAGGAACTCGTGCCGTTAAAGGTGGACTTTCAGTAGAATTTGAAGGTGTTCGTGGATTTATCCCAGCTTCAATGTTGGATACTCGTTTCGTACGTAACACTGAGCGTTTCGTAGGTCAAGAATTTGATGCTAAAATCAAAGAAGTTGATCCTAAAGAAAACCGCTTCATCCTTTCACGTCGTGAAGTTGTTGAAGCAGCTACTGCAGCGGCTCGTGCTGAAGTATTCGGTAAATTGGCTGTTGGTGATGTCGTAACTGGTAAAGTTGCTCGTATCACTAGCTTTGGTGCTTTCATCGACCTTGGTGGAGTTGACGGATTGGTTCACTTGACTGAATTGTCACACGAACGTAACGTATCACCTAAATCAGTTGTAACTGTTGGTGAAGAAATCGAAGTGAAGATCCTTGATCTTAACGAAGAAGAAGGACGCGTATCACTTTCACTTAAAGCAACAACACCTGGACCATGGGATGGCGTTGAGCAAAAATTGGCTAAAGGTGATGTAGTAGAAGGAACAGTTAAACGTTTGACTGACTTCGGTGCATTTGTTGAAGTATTGCCAGGTATCGATGGACTTGTTCACGTATCACAAATTTCACACAAACGTATCGAAAATCCAAAAGAAGCTCTTACTGTTGGTCAAGAAGTTACTGTTAAAGTACTTGATGTTAACGCTGACGCAGAACGTGTATCACTTTCTATCAAAGCTCTTGAAGAACGTCCAGCTCAAGAAGAAGGACAAAAAGAAGAAAAACGCGCTGCTCGTCCACGTCGTCCAAAACGTCAAGAAAAACGTGATTTCGAACTTCCAGAAACACAAACAGGATTCTCAATGGCTGACTTGTTCGGTGATATCGAACTTTAATCAAATTGATAATCACAAAATCCTTTGTTTAAAACAAGGGATTTTTCTTTTGTCTCCTTCTCATTTTTGATATAATAGTTCTATGTTAGATTCAGAAAAACAATCACAATATCAAATGTTAAATGAGGAACTCTCTTATTTACTAGAAGGTGAGACCAATGTTCTTGCCAATCTTTCGAATGCTAGTGCCCTCCTAAAATCTCGCTTTCCCAATACTGTATTTGCAGGGTTTTATCTGTTTGATGGTAGCGAGTTGGTTTTAGGTCCTTTTCAGGGTGGTGTTTCTTGTATTCGCATTCCGCTTGGGAAAGGCGTGTGTGGAGAAGCTGCTGAGTTTCAAGAGACTGTTTTGGTTGGCGATGTGAGCACCTATCCAAACTACATTTCTTGTGATAGTATGGCCAAGAGTGAAATCGTGGTTCCCATGCTCAAGAATGGTCAATTGCTAGGTGTCTTAGACCTGGATTCTTCACTTATTGATGATTACAATGCCATTGACCGTGATTACTTGGAACAATTTGTCGCTATTTTGCTTGAGAAGACAGAATGGGACTTTACGATGTTTGAGGAGAAAGCCTAATGTATCAAGCACTTTATCGAAAATATAGAAGCCAAACTTTTTCACAATTGGTCGGACAAGAAGTTGTTGCTAAAACCCTAAAACAAGCGGTCGAGCAGGAAAAGATTAGTCATGCCTATCTTTTCTCAGGCCCTCGTGGGACTGGGAAGACCAGTGTGGCCAAGATTTTTGCCAAGGCTATGAACTGTCCGAACCAAGTGGACGGAGAACCATGTAATAACTGCTATATCTGCCAAGCAGTGACAGAAGGTAGCCTAGAAGATGTTATCGAAATGGATGCGGCTTCGAATAATGGAGTCGATGAAATCCGTGAAATTCGTGATAAATCCACCTATGCACCTAGTTTGGCACGTTATAAGGTCTACATTATCGACGAGGTTCATATGCTGTCTACTGGAGCTTTTAATGCGCTTTTGAAGACTTTGGAAGAACCAACTCAAAATGTTGTCTTTATCCTGGCGACCACCGAATTGCATAAGATTCCTGCAACCATTTTATCGCGTGTCCAACGTTTTGAGTTTAAATCGATTCGAACGCAAGATATCACGGCACATATACATCATATTTTAGAAAAAGAAAATATCAGTTCTGAACCAGATGCTGTAGAAATCATTGCCAGACGAGCTGAAGGTGGAATGCGGGATGCCTTGTCTATTCTGGACCAAGCCTTGAGTTTGACACAGGGAAATGAGCTCACGACTGCTATCTCTGAGGAGATTACAGGCACCATTAGTCTATCAGCACTTGATGACTATGTAGCTGCCTTGTCTCAGCAGGATGTTCCAAAAGCGCTTGATTCTTTGAATCTTTTGTTTGAAAATGGTAAGAGCATGACTCGTTTTGTGACGGATCTCTTGCAGTATTTGCGTGATCTACTAGTTGTTCAGACAGGTGGCGAAAATACTCATCACAGTCCAGTTTTTATGGACAATCTAGCTCTTTCTCAGGAAAGTCTCTTTGAAATGATTCGAATAGCGACTGTGAGCTTGCCAGATATGAAAGCTAGCCTACAACCTAAGATTTATGCTGAGATGATGACCATTCGTTTAGCTGAGATTAAGCCTGAATCGGCGCTTTCAGGAGCTGTCGAGGGTGAGATTTCTGCACTGAGACAGGAAGTCGCTCGTCTCAAAAAAGAACTTGCCAATGTTGGAACGGTGCCTAAACAAGTGGCGCCAGTCCCTAGCCGTCCAGCCACTTCCAAGACAGTCTATCGAGTAGACCGTAATAAAGTTCAGGCTATCCTACAAGAAGCTGTTGAAAATCCTGAATTGGCTCGGCAAAACTTGATTCGCCTCCAGAATGCATGGGGAGAGGTAATCGAAAGCTTAGCTGGTCCTGATAAGGCTCTTCTCGTAGGTTCTCAACCAGTTGCGGCCAACGAACACCATGCTATTTTAGCCTTTGAGTCTAATTTCAATGCTGGTCAAACCATGAAACGTGATAACCTTAATACCATGTTTGGCAATATTCTCAGCCAAGCAGCTGGATTTTCACCTGAGATTCTGGCTATTTCCCTAGAGGAATGGAAAGAGGTTCGAGCAGCATTTTCAGCTAAAAACAAGTCTTCTCAAGCTGATCAAGAAGTGGAAGAAGAGAGCATGATTCCAGAAGGATTTGAATTTTTGGCTGATAAAGTCATGGTCGAAGAAGACTAAAAGTGGATTTCATGATACAATAATCTTATGAATAGACAACAATTTATCATAATAGCGTTATTCACGGCTGCTGAAACTTATTTTTTCAATGAAGCTTGGATGACTGGTCGCTACATTATGGCAGCTTTTTGGGCCATTCTACTCTTTCGAAATTTTAGGTTAAGTTATGTGATGGGAAAAATCGTAGACGCCATTGATCAACATTTAAACCGCAAGGATTAGCCCCCAGCTTCTAGACAAAATCAAAGCCTTTTAGGCTTTTTTTTGTTATACTAGTAGAGTATATTTATTGACCTTTTGTCCTATTTTTTAGGGATTGTAAGCAATTTCCTAAAGTATTGAGCAAAATGTTTGAAAAAGAAAGGAACTATCATGTCAGTATTAGAGATCAAAGATCTTCACGTTGAGATTGAAGGAAAAGAAATTTTGAAAGGAGTCAACCTGACTCTAAAAACAGGAGAAATCGCAGCTATCATGGGACCAAATGGTACTGGTAAATCGACTCTTTCAGCCGCTATCATGGGGAACCCTAACTATGAAGTTACCAAAGGTGAAGTCTTGTTTGACGGTGTAAATATCCTTGAATTGGAAGTAGACGAGCGTGCACGTATGGGACTTTTCCTTGCTATGCAATACCCATCTGAAATCCCTGGAATTACCAACGCTGAATTTCTTCGTGCAGCTATGAATGCTGGTAAAGAAGACGATGAAAAGATTTCAGTTCGTGAGTTTATCACTAAACTAGACGAGAAAATGGAATTGCTCAACATGAAAGAAGAAATGGCAGAGCGTTACCTCAACGAAGGATTCTCTGGTGGTGAGAAAAAACGTAATGAAATTCTTCAACTCTTGATGTTGGAACCAACTTTTGCCCTTTTGGATGAGATTGACTCAGGTCTTGATATTGATGCCCTTAAAGTTGTATCGAAAGGTGTCAATGCCATGCGTGGTGAAGGCTTCGGTGCCATGATCATCACTCACTACCAACGTCTCTTGAACTACATCACACCAGACGTGGTACACGTGATGATGGAAGGTCGTGTGGTCCTTTCTGGTGGACCAGAATTGGCTGCCCGTTTGGAACGTGAAGGATACGCAAAATTAGCTGAAGAACTTGGCTACGACTACAAGGAAGAATTGTAATTCCCTCGTATCTTTTAGGAGAAGTAAATGACTAAAGAAACTATTAAACTTTTTTCAGAAATGCACGCTGAACCAAGCTGGTTGTCCGACCTCCGCCAAAAAGCTTTTGATAAGATTGAGAGTTTGGAATTACCAGTCATTGAGCGTGTCAAATTTCACCGTTGGAATCTGGGAGATGGAACCATTACAGAAAGTGAACCTTCAGCAAATGTTCCAGACTTCACAGCTCTAGATAATCACTTGAAGTTGGTTCAAGTAGGAACGCAGACTGTTTTTGAACAAACTCCAGTTGAGTTGGCTGAACAAGGAGTGGTCTTTACAGACTTCCACTCAGCTCTAGAAGAAATTCCAGAACTTATTGAGGAGTTCTTCATGTCATCTGTTAAGTATGACGATGACAAGTTGGCAGCTTACCATACAGCTTATTTCAATAGTGGTGCTGTTCTCTATATTCCTGATAATGTTGAGATTGCTGAACCAATCGAAGGGATTTTCTACCAAGACAGCGATAGCGATGTGTCATTTAACAAGCATATCCTTATCATTGCTGGTAAAAACTCTAAAATAAGCTATCTTGAACGTCTAGAGTCTCGTGGCGAAGGTAGTGCCAAGGCAACTGCTAATATCACGGTCGAAGTGATTGCTCGTTCTGGTGCGCAAGTGAAGTTTGCTGCTATTGACCGTTTAGGTGAAAATGTCACTGCCTACATTAGCCGCCGTGGTAAACTAGGCAACGATGCAAGCATTGACTGGGCCATCGGTGTCATGAACGAAGGAAATGTCGTTGCGGACTTTGATAGCGACTTGATTGGAAATGGTAGCCATGCTGACCTTAAAGTCGTAGCTCTTTCAAGTGGACGTCAGGTGCAAGGGATTGATACGCGTGTTACCAACTACGGTTGCAACTCAATCGGAAATATCCTCCAGCATGGGGTTATCCTTGAAAAAGCAACTTTAACTTTCAACGGTATTGGTCACATCATCAAGGGTGCCAAGGGAGCCGATGCGCAACAAGAGAGTCGTGTTCTTATGCTTTCAGACCAAGCACGTTCAGATGCCAACCCAATTCTTTTGATTGATGAAAATGACGTAACTGCTGGTCACGCGGCCTCTATCGGTCAGGTGGATCCGGAAGATATGTACTACCTCATGAGCCGTGGCTTGGATAAGGCAACTGCTGAGCGTTTGGTTGTTCGCGGTTTCCTTGGCTCCGTAATTGTTGAGATTCCAGTCAAAGAAGTCCGTGACGAAATGATTGCAACTATCGAAGAAAAATTGTCAAAACGCTAAGGGGAAGCCTATGTTAGATGTAGAAGCGATTCGTAAGGATTTTCCAATTTTAGACCAGATTGTTAACGATGAACCTCTGGTCTATCTGGACAATGCTGCGACGACACAAAAACCACTAGCAGTTCTGGAAGCCATTAATCACTACTATGAGCAGGACAATGCCAATGTTCACCGTGGGGTTCATACTTTGGCAGAACGAGCAACAGCATCATATGAAGCGGCTCGTGAAACCATTCGTAAGTTTATGAATGCAGGTTCGACAAAGGAAGTTCTCTTTACTAGAGGAACGACAACCAGTCTTAACTGGGTAGCACGCTTTGCTGAGGAAATTCTGACTGAAGGAGATCAAGTTTTGATTTCTGTCATGGAACACCATTCCAATATCATTCCTTGGCAGGAGGCCTGTCGCAAGGCTGGAGCAGAACTTGTCTATGTCTATCTCAAGGACGGAGCTCTGGATATGGATGACTTGCGCGCTAAATTGACTGATAAAGTCAAGTTTGTCTCCCTAGCTCACGCCTCAAATGTTCTTGGTGTGGTCAATCCGATCAAGGAAATCACTCAATTGGCTCATGAAGTTGGGGCCATTATGGTGGTGGATGGTGCTCAGTCTACGCCCCATATGAAGATTGATGTCCAGGACTTGGATGTGGACTTCTTCGCCTTTTCAGGTCACAAGATGGCTGGTCCGACTGGTATCGGTGTCCTTTACGGCAAAGAGAAGTACCTGGAACAAATGTCACCTCTTGAATTTGGTGGTGAGATGATTGATTTCGTCTATGAGCAATCTGCTAGCTGGAAGGAATTGCCTTGGAAATTTGAGGCTGGAACGCCCAATATGGCGGGTGCTATTGGACTTGCTGCAGCAGTGGATTATCTGGAAAATCTTGGGATGGATGCCATTGAAGCCCATGAACAAGAACTGATTGCATACGTCTATCCAAAATTGCAGGCCATTGAAGGTTTGACCATTTACGGTTCACAGGATTTGGCTCAACGGTCAGGTGTCATTGCCTTTAATCTAGGTGACCTTCATCCCCACGACCTCGCGACGGCTCTGGATTATGAAGGAGTAGCAGTTCGTGCGGGTCACCACTGTGCGCAACCCTTGCTCCAGTATTTGGAAGTTCCAGCAACAGCTCGTGCAAGTTTTTATATCTACAATACCAAGGCAGATTGTGACAAGTTAGTCGATGCCCTACAAAAGACAAAGGAGTTTTTCAATGGCACTTTCTAAACTAGATAGCCTTTATATGGCAGTGGTAGCAGACCATTCGAAAAATCCTCATCATCAGGGGAAGCTGGAAGATGCTGAGCAAATCAGTCTTAACAATCCAACCTGTGGGGATGTTATTAACCTCTCTGTCAAGTTTGATGCAGAGGACCGTTTGGAAGATATTGCTTTTCTAAATTCAGGTTGTACCATCTCAACTGCCTCTGCTAGTATGATGACAGATGCTGTTTTGGGTAAGACCAAGCAAGAAATTTTAGAACTTGCAACCATCTTTTCTGAAATGGTTCAAGGTCAAAAGGATGACCGTCAAGACCAACTCGGGGATGGCGCCTTCTTGTCAGGTGTTGCCAAATTCCCACAACGGATAAAGTGTGCAACTCTAGCTTGGAATGCACTTAAGAAAACAATTGAAAATCAAGAAAATAAGTAAGGCAAGTTTCTTTTGTCTTATAAATCATTAAAAATGAAGAATGAAAGAAAGGATATTATGGCTGAAGAAAGAGTAGAACCAAAACCAATTGACCTTGGTGAATATAAATTTGGTTTCCATGATGATGTAGAGCCTGTCCTATCAACAGGAAAAGGACTCAACGAAGGTGTTATTCGTGAATTATCTGCCGCCAAGGGTGAGCCAGAGTGGATGTTGGAATTCCGTTTGAAATCTTATGAAACCTTCAAGAAAATGCCTATGCAAACTTGGGGAGCGGACTTGTCAGAGATTGACTTTGATGACTTGATCTATTACCAAAAACCATCTGATAAACCAGCCCGTTCATGGGATGAGGTTCCTGAAAAAATCAAAGAAACCTTTGAACGTATCGGGATTCCAGAAGCTGAACGTGCTTATCTAGCAGGAGCCTCTGCCCAGTACGAGTCGGAAGTGGTTTATCATAACATGAAAGAAGAATTTGAGAAGTTAGGAATTATCTTTACAGATACGGATTCTGCCCTCAAGGAATACCCAGACTTGTTTAAACAATACTTTGCCAAGTTGGTACCGCCGACTGATAACAAGTTGGCCGCCCTCAACTCGGCAGTATGGTCTGGTGGAACTTTTATCTACGTACCAAAAGGAGTCAAGGTAGATATTCCACTACAAACTTACTTCCGTATCAACAACGAAAATACAGGTCAGTTTGAACGAACTTTGATTATCGTTGACGAGGGAGCAAGCGTACACTACGTTGAAGGGTGCACAGCGCCAACTTATTCAAGTAACAGCTTGCACGCAGCCATTGTAGAAATCTTTGCCTTGGACGGAGCTTATATGCGTTATACGACTATTCAAAACTGGTCTGATAACGTCTATAACCTAGTAACAAAACGTGCCAAAGCTTTGAAAGATGCGACAGTTGAGTGGATTGATGGTAACTTGGGTGCCAAAACAACCATGAAATATCCATCTGTTTATCTAGATGGAGAAGGGGCGCGTGGTACTATGCTCTCTATCGCCTTTGCTAATGCAGGGCAACACCAAGACACGGGTGCTAAGATGATCCACAATGCTCCACATACCAGCTCATCTATCGTGTCTAAATCCATCGCTAAAGGCGGAGGAAAGGTGGACTACCGTGGACAAGTAACCTTTAACAAGAACTCTAAGAAATCTGTTTCTCACATTGAGTGTGATACCATTATCATGGATGACTTGTCAGCGTCAGATACTATTCCATTTAATGAAATTCACAACTCGCAAGTTGCTTTGGAACACGAAGCCAAGGTATCTAAGATTTCAGAGGAACAACTCTATTACCTCATGAGCCGTGGTTTGTCAGAATCTGAGGCAACCGAGATGATTGTCATGGGATTTGTCGAACCCTTCACCAAAGAGCTTCCAATGGAATACGCAGTTGAGCTGAACCGCTTGATTAGCTATGAAATGGAAGGGTCTGTTGGGTAAGAATATGCAAAATCTGAACAGGAATCCTTCCTGTTCAGATTTTTTTCAAAAAAGAACCTAATAAATATTCACAAAAGTGCTTTTATATGGTAAAATAAAACAATTACATTTAGTGGAGATGAAGTATGAATATTTTTAGAACCAAGGATGTTAGTCTGGGACGAACGGAAATGCATCGCCATTTGAAATTGTGGGATTTGATTCTATTAGGAATCGGTGCTATGGTAGGGACGGGGATTTTCACCATTACAGGAACAGCGGCAGCTACACTAGCTGGTCCATCACTAGTGGTTTCCATCGTGATTTCTGCCCTATGTGTTTCTTTATCAGCGCTCTTTTTTGCAGAATTTGCCTCGCGTGTGCCTGCAACTGGGGGTGCGTATAGCTATCTCTATGTGATTTTAGGAGAATTACCAGCATGGATTGCTGGCTGGTTGACCATCATGGAATTTATGACAGCTGTTTCAGGTGTGGCGTCTGGTTGGGCAGCTTATTTTAAGGGCTTACTCAGTAATTATGGTATTTCCATGCCCCAAGCCTTAAATGGTACTTTTAACCCCGAACAAGGCACCTATATCGACCTTTTACCTATTTTGGTGCTTGCTTTGGTAACAGGATTGGTTTTATTAAATTCCAAGGCAGCCTTACGCTTTAATTCGCTTTTAGTGGTCTTGAAATTCTCAGCTCTCGCCTTATTTATCCTAGTTGGTATTTGGTACATCAAGCCAGAAAATTGGATGAATTTTGCTCCTTTTGGCTTTGGCCAGATTTATGGAGGAAGCACTGGGATTATGGCAGGTGCATCTTTGATGTTCTTCGGTTTTCTCGGTTTTGAGTCGATTTCCATGGCAGTTGATGAAATTCAAAGTCCGCAAAAAAATATTCCCCGCGGAATTGTGCTTTCTCTGACAATTGTCACCATTCTCTATGCCTTGGTAACAATAGTATTGACTGGGATTGTTCACTATAGCCAACTCAATGTGGACGATGCAGTGGCCTTTTCATTGCGTAGTATCGGAATTGGCTGGGCAGCCAACTATGTTTCACTAGTAGCCATTCTAACCCTGATAACCGTATGTATTTCCATGACCTACGCTCTGTCTCGAATGATTTACAGCTTAGCACGTGATGGTCTATTACCTCGAAGTTTTAAACAGCTAAGTAAAACTAGCCGAGTTCCAAAGAATGCAACCATCTTAACAGGAGTTGCTTCAGCCATTGCAGCTGGAGTCTTTCCATTGGCTAGTATAGCAGCCTTTCTAAATATTTGTACACTAGCCTATCTCATCTTACTAGCCTATGGCATTATAAAACTCAGAAAGGATAAGGGAATGCCTAAAGAAGGAGAATTCAAAACTCCTTTGGTGCCACTTTTGCCAATCCTTTCCATTCTTATCTGTCTTTCCTTTATGCTTCAGTACACCAAGGAAACATGGATTGCCTTTGGACTTGCTTTGGCGGTTGGACTAGTGATTTACTTTACTTATGGCTATCGTCACTCTACACTTTCTGAAGAAAAATAAAAGCTGGAAAAATTTCCCAGCTTTTTATCTATTTTCTTTTTTAAAAGTGAATCCTTCGCCTAGTATTTCATGAGCTTCGGTGATAGTGATGAAGGCTTGGGGATCGACTTTGTGAATCATATCCTTCATTTTAACGATTTCATTTCGACCAACGATACAGTAAATGATTTTCAAATCTTTCTTACTATAGTAGCCTTGACCAGAGATATAGGTTACGCCACGTCCCAGTTCTTCATTGATTTTATCAGCCAATTGCTCAGGATACTGAGTGATAATCATAAATCCTTTACCAGCATATCCCCCTTCCCCTATCAAGTCAATAACACGAGCGATGATAAAGTCAAATAAGAGGGTATAAGTCACTAGGCGCAAATCTTGGAAGATAATCAAAATCAACATTAGAATAATGAAATCAAGCGAGAAAAGCAATTTTCCAATTGAAATATTGGTGTATTTGTTGAGGATGCGTGCAACAATATCTGATCCACCTGTTGTACCACCAGCATTAAAGATAATTCCTAAACCAACTCCCAGTAAAACACCAGAAACTAAAGAGACAATAATGAGATCACCTTGCAAGTCAAATTGTAAAGGAATTCGTTCAAAGACAGCAAGCCAGATCGAGAGGGAAATGGTTCCCAAAAGGCTGGAGTAGAGAGTTTTCGGACCAAATATCTTCCAAGCGAGGATAAAGAGAGGGATGTTAATCAAGAGATTCATCACTGAGACAGGAATTTTAAAGAGATAGAAGGTAATCAATGTGATACCAGTTGCTCCGCCTTCAAACAAATGATGAGGAACTACAAAATAGGTAAGACCAAAGGCATAAATAGCTGCCCCAAGTATGATAGTGACAATAGGCTGAACTTTTCGGATCATGATTCTCCCTCGCTTTTCTATAGATAGATTATACCAAAATTCCAATCTTTTTCATTGGATTCATTATGATTTTTTAACAATTTTTTGATATAATAAAGGTGATAAATCCCTATCTTATTGAGAAGAATAGAAAGATTGAAGATATGACACAAGTAAAAATTGTAACGGATTCCTCTGTTACTATTGAACCAGAAGTAGTTAAAGAATTAAATATCACCGTTGTTCCTTTATCTGTGATGATTGATGGTATCCTTTATTCTGATGCAGATTTGAAAGAGGGGGAATTCCTTCATCTTATGCAGCAAAGTAAAAACCTACCTAAAACCAGTCAGCCTCCAGTGGGAGTATTTGCTGAAGTCTTTGAAGAACTAGGTAAAGACGGCAGTCAGATTATTGCTATTCACATGTCCCATGCCTTGTCTGGAACTGTTGAAGCTGCTCGCCAAGGGGCAAGTCTCTCAACTGCTGATGTGACGGTTATTGATAGTTCTTTTACAGACCAGGCGATGAAGTTCCAAGTAGTTGAAGCAGCTAAACTTGCTAAAGAGGGTAAAGATTTAGAAACTATCTTGGCACATGTGGAAGATGTGAAAAATCATACCGAACTTTATATCGGCGTTTCGACTCTAGAAAATTTAGTCAAAGGTGGTCGTATTGGGCGTGTGACCGGTTTGCTAAGCTCTCTTTTGAATATCCGAGTTGTTATGCAGATGAAGGATCATGAACTTCAACCAATTGTCAAAGGCCGTGGTGCGAAAACTTTCAAAAAATGGCTTGACGAACTAGCCGAGACCCTTTCTCATAAATCAGTCGCAGAAATTGGAATTTCCTATGCTGGTACTAATGAATGGGCCAATGAGATGAAAAGTGTTTTACAAACTTATGTCGAAAAACCAATCTCAGTACTGGAAACGGGCTCCATCATTCAGACCCATACAGGCGAAAATGCATGGGCTATCTTAGTTCGATATCATTCCTAAAAAAATAGAGAAAAATCGTTAGAAATAGCGTTTTTGACTTGACCTGTGGGCAATTTTAGGATATGATTATATTTGTTAATTAGAAATTATTTGGAGGAATTATTAACATGGCAAACAAACAAGATTTGATCGCTAAAGTAGCAGAAGCTACAGAATTGACTAAGAAAGATTCAGCAGCAGCAGTTGACGCTGTATTCGCAGCAGTAACTGAATACCTTGCAGCTGGTGAAAAAGTTCAATTGATCGGTTTTGGTAACTTTGAAGTTCGTGAGCGTGCAGCACGTAAAGGTCGCAACCCACAAACTGGTAAAGAAATCAAAATCGCAGCTTCTAAAGTTCCAGCATTCAAAGCTGGTAAAGCTCTTAAAGACGCTGTTAAATAATGAATTTTCAAAAAGCCTATTGTATCAAGCTACTTAGCTTGATCAGTAGGCTTTTTTGTTTTGGAAAATATGATTTTATCGTTCTGTGCAAAAAGAAAGAGGCTCCCATAAAATGAGAACCTTCTTTTCATTAGTTTTTAGAAGCTGCTTGGAATTCAGGGTTTTTCCATGCTTCATCAATGATAGCTTGCAATTCTTTAGCAGATGCTTGCATTTTTTGTGTTTCAGCGTCGTTCAATGGGATGTTTACTGGACGAACGATACCGTGTGCACCAACGATAGCTGGTTGACCGATAAAGACGTTCTCAACACCGTATTGTCCTTCTTGGAATACTGAAAGTGGAAGTACTGCATTTTCGTCATCAAGGATTGCACGAGTGATACGAGCAAGGGCAACTGCGATACCGTAGTATGTAGCGCCTTTCTTGTTGATGATTGAGTAGGCAGCGTCACGAACTGAGATGAAAAGTTCAACAAGGTCAGCTTCGTTCAAGTCACGGTTTGCTTGTAACCATTGTTCCAATTTAACACCGGCAACGTTAGCGTGAGACCAAACAGCGAACTCTGAGTCACCGTGTTCACCCATGATGTAGGCGTGGACTGAACGAGCGTCAACGCCGATTGTTTCAGCAAGAGCTTGACGGAAACGAGCTGAGTCAAGAGAAGTACCAGAACCGATAACACGTTCTTTAGGGAATCCAGAGAATTTCCAAGTTGAGTAAGTCAAGACGTCAACAGGGTTTGCTGCTACAAGGAAGATACCATCGAAACCAGAAGCAACAACTTGCTCAACGATTGATTTGTTGATTGCAAGGTTTTTACCTACAAGGTCAAGACGAGTTTCACCTGGTTTTTGAGGAGCACCAGCTGTGATAACAACAAGGTCAGCGTCAGCACAGTCTTCGTATTTTGCAGCGTAGATTTTTTTAGGTGAAGTGAAGGCAAGGGCATGGCTAAGGTCTTCAGCATCACCAACTGCTTTTTCAAACAATTGAGGAATTTCAATGATACCAAGTTCTTGTGCAATTCCTTGTGTTACGAGGGCAAAAGCGTAAGATGAACCTACGGCACCGTCACCGACGAGGATAACTTTTTTGTGTTGTTTAGTTGCTGTCATTTGTCTAAACATCTCCTTTATTTTATTAAGGGGGGACCCCCATTTGATTTCATTCTATCACTTTTGCTAAGCTTTGTCACGGATATACCTTCGGGATAAGTATGTAAACGTTTTAGTGGTTTCAGAAGGCTGAAATGAAGAACATTTTATGGTATAATATATCTAATTACTAATAGTGAAATGAGGCATTTATGAATGCAGGATAGAAATTTAGTGAATGTCAATCTGACAAAGGAGATGAAGACCAGCTTTATCGACTACGCCATGAGCGTTATCGTCGCGCGGGCCCTTCCTGATGTTCGAGATGGCTTAAAACCTGTTCACCGTCGTATTCTTTATGGAATGAATGAATTAGGTGTTACTCCAGACAAACCTCATAAAAAATCAGCCCGTATTACAGGGGATGTTATGGGTAAATACCACCCACACGGAGATTCCTCTATTTATGAAGCCATGGTTCGTATGGCTCAGTGGTGGAGCTACCGTTACATGCTTGTGGATGGGCATGGGAACTTTGGTTCTATGGATGGAGACGGTGCTGCCGCGCAGCGGTATACTGAGGCACGCATGAGCAAGATTGCTCTTGAAATGCTTCGTGATATCAATAAAAACACAGTTGATTTCGTAGACAACTACGATGCTAACGAACGTGAACCCTTGGTTTTGCCAGCTCGTTTTCCAAACCTTTTGGTCAATGGGGCAACTGGTATCGCTGTTGGGATGGCAACCAATATTCCACCTCACAACTTGGGTGAAACCATTGATGCAGTGAAGTTGGTTATGGATAATCCTGAAGTGACGACTAAGGACTTGATGGAAGTCTTGCCTGGTCCAGATTTTCCAACTGGTGCCCTTGTCATGGGAAAATCAGGGATTCATAAGGCCTACGAGACTGGTAAAGGTTCCATTGTCCTTCGTTCTCGTACAGAGATTGAAACCACTAAGACAGGTCGTGAGCGCATCGTTGTAACGGAATTCCCTTATATGGTTAATAAAACCAAGGTACATGAGCATATTGTTCGCTTGGTTCAGGAAAAACGACTTGAGGGCATTACAGCCGTACGTGATGAGTCCAACCGTGAAGGCGTTCGCTTTGTGATAGAGGTTAAACGCGACGCGTCTGCCAACGTTATCCTCAACAACCTCTTCAAGATGACCCAGATGCAAACAAACTTTGGTTTCAACATGTTGGCGATTCAAAATGGCGTGCCAAAAATCTTGTCCCTTCGTCAAATTTTGGATGCTTATATCGAGCACCAAAAAGAAGTGGTGGTTCGCCGTACTCGTTTTGACAAGGAAAAAGCGGAAGCGCGTGCGCACATCTTAGAAGGTCTTTTAATTGCACTAGACCATATCGACGAAGTAATCCGTATCATTCGTGCCAGCGAAACCGATGCCGAAGCTCAAGCTGAATTGATGAACAAGTTCAAACTTTCTGAGCGTCAAAGTCAGGCTATCCTTGATATGCGTCTTCGTCGTTTGACAGGATTGGAACGAGATAAGATTCAGTCAGAGTATGATGAATTGATTGCCTTGATTGCAGATTTGGCAGATATTCTTGCTAAACCAGAGCGCGTGGCTCAAATCATCAAAGAGGAATTGGACGAGGTCAAACGCAAGTTTGGTGACAAGCGCCGTACCGAGTTGATGGTCGGAGAGGTCTTGTCCCTTGAAGATGAAGATTTGATTGAAGAGTCGGATGTCTTGATTACTCTCTCTAACAAGGGTTACATCAAACGTCTGGACCAAGGTGAGTTCACTGCCCAAAAACGTGGTGGTCGTGGGGTTCAAGGTACTGGGGTTAAGGATAATGACTTTGTGCGTGAGTTGGTTTCAACCAGCACCCATGATCATTTGCTCTTCTTTACCAATAAAGGGCGTGTCTATCGACTAAAAGGTTATGAAATCCCAGAATACGGGCGTACAGCTAAGGGATTGCCAGTTGTCAATCTATTGAAGTTGGACGAAGGCGAGAGTATTCAGACCATCATCAACATTGAGTCTGAACGTAGTGATGACGCCTATCTCTTCTTTACAACTCGTCACGGAATCGTGAAGAGAACCAGCGTCAAAGAATTTGCCAATATTCGTCAAAATGGACTCAAGGCTTTGAATCTTAAGGATGAGGACGAATTGATTAATGTTCTATTGACAGAAGAAGACACAGATATTATCATTGGTACCAAGTTTGGTTATGCTGTTCGCTTTAATCAGTCAGCTGTTCGTGGCATGAGCCGTATCGCGACAGGTGTCCGAGGAGTTAATCTTCGTGAAGGAGATACTGTAGTTGGTGCTAGCGTGATTACAAACCAGGACGAAGTCCTTATCATCACTGAAAAAGGTTATGGTAAACGTACCCTTGCTACTGAATACCCAACTAAAGGCCGTGGTGGTAAAGGGATGAAGACAGCCAATGTAGCTGAGAAGAATGGTCCTCTTGCAGGCCTCCTCACTGTAAAAGGTGATGAAGACCTGATGATTATCACAGATACAGGTGTCATGATCCGTACAAATGTTGCCAATATTTCACAAACAGGACGCTCAACTATGGGAGTGAAGGTGATGCGTCTAGACCAGGATGCTAAGATTGTGACCTTCACAACGGTTGCTGCGGCAGAAAAAGAAGAGGTAGCAACAGAAGAGAAAACAGAGGGTGAAGCATAATGTCTCACAGAAAAATAAAGAAGAATAATCGTAAAAATATACTAATCAATATTTTAGCTGGATTTTTAATTCTTCTATCCCTTGCCTTGATTTTTAATGCTCAAATTCGTGACCTCTTTATGGTTTGGAATACCAATAAATATCAAGTCAGTCAGGTGACTAAGGAAAAGATTGAAGAGAATAAAGAGACAGAGGGAAATTTCGATTTTGATTCTGTCAAATCCATCTCATCTGAAGCGGTGCTAGCTGCCCAGTGGGATGCTCAGCAACTTCCAGTCATAGGTGGGATTGCCATTCCTGAAGTAGAGATTAACCTGCCTATTTTTAAAGGTTTGGATAATGTAAACTTGTTCTACGGGGCAGGGACCATGAAAGCAAATCAGAAAATGGGGGAAGGCAACTATTCTCTAGCCAGCCACCATATCTTTACTGCTGAAAATGCAAGTCAAATGCTCTTTTCGCCTTTGGTCAATGCCAAGGCAGGAATGAAAATCTATCTGACTGATAAAGATAAGGTATACACCTATGAGATTCGTGAGGTGAAGCACGTAACGCCGGATCGCGTAGACGAAATTGAAGATCGTGATGGTATCAAAGAAATCACATTGGTGACCTGTGTCGACTATGATGCGACAGAGCGAATTATTGTTAAAGGTGATTTTAAAGAAGTTAAAGCATATTCGGAAACATCTGATGATGTCCTTAGTGCCTTCAATAAACCATACAAACAACGTTATTAAACTCTAATGAACCAGTGAAATAGTCATTTCGCTGGTTTTTGTGTGAACAAAGAGAATTAAAAAACTCTTAAAGAAAAAGATGAGAAATATTACAAGAGGAATTTTTTGAACAAAATTTTCATATTTTACAGGAAACGCTTTCTTGAAAACGAGAAATATGTTATAATTATCACAAATAAAAGTTTTAGGAGTTTTCTATGGTCTCTTCAGAATTTATCTCAAAGATTGAATTTGCTTGTAAGAAGAAAGAAAGTCTTTATAGTCAAAGTAAATTCAAATATGCGATTCGTTCCATGTTTGCAGGTGCCTTTCTAACATTTAGTACAGCTGCAGGTGCAGTTGGGGCTGATTTGATTAATAAGATCGCACCTGGTAGTGGACGGTTCCTTTTCCCATTCGTTTTTGCTTGGGGATTGGCCTACATTGTTTTCTTGAATGCTGAGCTGGTAACTTCAAATATGATGTTCTTGACAGCTGGTAGTTTCTTGAAAAAAATTTCATGGAGAAAAACAGCTGAGATTTTACTTTACTGTACCTTGTTCAATCTCATAGGAGCTTTGATAGCAGGTTGGGGCTTTGCCCATTCAGCAGCCTATGCAAATCTAACACATGATAGCTTCATCTCAGGAGTTGTAGAGATGAAGTTAGGTCGTTCCAATGAGTTAGTCTTACTTGAAGGTATTTTAGCCAATATCTTTGTAAACATTGCCATTCTTTCATTTGTTTTGGTGAAAGACGGAGGCGCCAAACTTTGGCTTGTCTTATCAGCACTTTACATGTTTGTATTCTTAACAAACGAACACATTGCTGCGAACTTTGCTTCTTTTGCGATTGTTAAGTTCAGTGTTGCAGCTGATTCTATTGCTAACTTTGACATACCTAATATTCTTCGTCACTGGGGTGTAACCTTTGTCGGGAACTTTATCGGAGGAGGTCTCTTGATGGGCTTGCCATACGCCTTCCTCAATAAAAACGAAGATACTTATGTCGATTAAAGAAATGAGCACGAGTTAATCGTGCTTTTTGTTTGATGTGTAAGACTAGTCATAGTTGTTCCTTATATCAAAATATAGAAAAACGGTATTGGAAAAGACTAGCCTAAGATGATACAATATCCGTAATGAAGCTATTTGGAGGTCGTCTTATGACTCGTGATTTTAAATTTGAAACTCTACAATTACATGCTGGGCAAGTAGTTGATCCAGCGACTAAATCTCGTGCAGTACCGATTTATCAAACAACATCCTTCGTTTTTGATGACACGCAGGAAGGTGCAGATCTGTTTGCCTTGAGAAAACCAGGGAACATTTATACTCGTATTACCAACCCTACAACAGCGGCATTTGAAGAAAGAATAGCTGCTCTTGAAGGTGGTGTTGGAGCGCTAGCAACAGCATCAGGTATGGCAGCAGTGACTTATACGATTTTAGCTCTTGCCCATGCTGGTGACCATGTGGTGGCTGCGTCAACTATTTACGGTGGGACCTTCAACCTCTTGAAAGAAACACTTCCTCGCTACGGTATTACAACAACCTTTGTTGATGTGGATAACTTGGAGGAAGTGGAAGCAGCTATCGGTGACAATACCAAACTTGTCTTGATTGAAACCTTGGGGAATCCTTTGATTAACATTCCTGACTTGGAAAAATTGGCTGAGATTGCGCATAAACACCAGATTCCTCTCGTTTCGGACAATACTTTTGCCACACCATATTTGATTAACGTTTTCTCTCACGGTGTAGATATTGCCATTCACTCAGCAACTAAGTTTATCGGTGGGCATGGTACGACTATTGGTGGAGTGATTGTCGATAGTGGTCATTTTGACTGGGAGGCTTCAGGGAAGTTTCCTCAATTTGTTGAGGAAGACCCAAGTTACCATAACTTGAGCTATACTCGTGATGTGGGTGCAGCAGCCTTTATTATCGCTGTTCGTGTTCAATTGCTCCGTGATACAGGTGCAGCCTTGTCTCCATTTAATGCCTTTCTCTTGCTTCAAGGACTCGAAACGCTTTCTCTTCGTGTGGAACGCCATGTGCAAAATGCAGAGAAAATTGTTGATTTCCTTGTCAACCATCCTAAGGTAGAAAAAGTCAACTATCCAAAACTAGCAGACAGTCCTTATCATGCCTTGGCTGAGAAATATTTGCCAAAAGGTGTTGGTTCAATCTTTACCTTCCATGTTAAAGGTGGAGAGGCAGAAGCTCGCAAGGTCATTGATAATTTGGAAATCTTCTCTGACCTTGCAAACGTAGCAGATGCCAAATCTCTTGTTGTCCATCCTGCGACAACCACTCACGGTCAGTTGTCAGAAAAAGATCTAGAAGCAGCAGGTGTCACACCAAACCAAATCCGCTTGTCGATCGGTCTTGAAAATGTAGAGGATTTGATTGAAGATTTGCGTTTGGCCTTGGAAAAAATTTAAAGTAACAGATATAAACAGTGGGTTTCGACTCACTGTTTTTGATTTTTCCTCAGGCATGATATAATGGTTACAGAAGTCTAGAAAGAGGAAAGTTATGAACGAAATCAAATGTCCCAACTGTGGGGAAGTCTTTACAGTAAATGAAAGTCAGTATGCCGAACTTTTATCCCAAGTGAGAACTGCCGAGTTTGATAAGGAATTACACGATCGCATGAAGCAGGAGCTGGCCTTGGCTGAGCAAAAGGCTATGAATGAGCAACAGACTAAACTGGCTCAAAAAGACCAAGAAATTGCGCAACTGCAGAGTCAAATCCAAAAGTTTGATACAGAGAAGGAATTGGTCAAGAAAGAAGTTGAACAGACAAGCCATGAGGCCTTATTAGCAAAGGACAAGGAAGTGCAGGCCTTGGAAAGCCAATTGGCTACCTTGCGTTTAGAGCATGAAAACCAACTGCAAAAGACTCTCTCTGATCTAGAAAGAGAGCGTGATCAGGTTAAAAATCAGCTCCTCTTGCAAGAAAAGGAAAATGAGTTATCATTGGCTTCTGTTAAGCAAAACTATGAAGCCCAGCTCAAGGCAGCTAGTGAGCAAGTTGAATTTTACAAAAATTTCAAGGCCCAACAATCAACCAAGGCAATTGGTGAAAGTCTGGAACAGTATGCAGAAAGTGAATTTAACAAGGTCCGCAGTTTTGCCTTTCCAAATGCCTACTTTGAGAAGGATAATAAGGTTTCTGCGCGTGGGTCTAAAGGGGATTTTATCTTCCGTGAATGTGATGAAAATGGAGTGGAAATTATTTCCATCATGTTTGAAATGAAAAACGAAGCGGATGGGACTGAGAAGAAGCACAAGAATGCGGATTTTTACAAAGAATTAGACAAGGACCGTCGGGAAAAGAACTGTGAGTATGCTGTTTTGGTGACCATGCTTGAGGCCGATAACAACTACTTTAACACAGGGATTGTTGACGTCAGCCACGAGTATGAAAAGATGTATGTGGTTCGTCCTCAGTTCTTTATCCAGTTGATTGGTCTCCTACGAAATGCGGCGCTTAATTCACTTAAATACAAGCAGGAGTTAGCGCTTGTTCGTGAGCAAAATATCGATATTACCCATTTTGAAGAAGATTTGGATGCTTTTAAACAGGCTTTTGCCAAGAACTACAACTCCGCTTCAACCAACTTTGGTAAAGCTATCGATGAAATCGACAAGGCCATCAGACGGATGGAAGAGGTCAAAAAGTTCCTGACCACATCCGAAAACCAACTCCGCCTCGCTAATAACAAATTGGAAGATGTTTCGGTTAAAAAACTAACGCGAAAAAATCCAACCATGAAAGCGAAGTTTGAAGCACTGAAGGGGGAGTAGTTTCATTTGTAATGTATGGTACTAGTTCAATAATATGAATGAGGAATTATATAATGAATAATAAAAGTTTAATACCTATGCCTGATCTCAATTTGGATGACATAGTTCATCTATCAAAAGAAAATGAAAAGTTAATTGTTAATTTTCTAAGTACATCAGATGAGTTACATACAATCAATCAATTTTATCATGTCTATATTTTTAATTTTTGTCAAATACTTTATCACTTTGAGTTGGATACTAACGATAACATAAGAAAACAAAATGGTTTGAATGGAGATGAATTCATTATTATTAATTCTTTACTTATAAATTTAATGAGCTCATCTAAGACTTTAGTTGATTTGTTAATCCACTTTGATAAAAAATATTCACAAGAGTTAGAAAAAATGATAAACAGAATATATGATTCAGAGTTTTCGTACATATTAATTATGACTTTAAGAAATTTCGCATTGCATGGGCATATTCCTCTATCTTTCAATCAAAATAGATATAGCTTTAATTTAGATTATATACTAAAAGAAGGTGAAAAGTTTAATTTCAGTAAGTCGTCAAAGGAAGCTTTTATAAGAATTCGTGATGAAATTAGGCATGTGTATGGAGATATAGCAAATATTGCTTTTACAAAAACACTTATGGATTTTCACCTTAATTTACTAAAAATTTATTATCACTTTTATCTCGAAAATCAATCTTTACTAGAAATTTTTTTTAAATCTGTAGAGTTAAAATTACAAAAAGAGAGAAGAAAAATAAAAAACGGACAATTAATTATAGAGATTGATGGGGAACTCCACAGTATTATAATGAGCAGTAAAACAGCCTTGTTGAATAAACTAATGCAAGAAGCAAAAATTAACTTTTACGATTTTAAGAACCAAAAGTTAAAAAGTCGTAGGGATAAAAAGTTAAAAGATAGCAGTAAACTAGAAAGCAACACATGAACGGTATTATCAACTTAAAAAAAGAAGCGGGGATGACCTCGCATGACGCGGTTTTTAAACTGAGAAAGATTTTGGGAACCAAGAAGATTGGTCATGGTGGGACCTTGGATCCAGATGTGGTCGGGGTTTTGCCGATTGCGGTTGGCAAGGCGACCCGCATGGTCGAGTTTATGCAGGATGAGGGAAAGGTCTATGAGGGTGAAATCACTCTGGGTTATTCCACGACGACCGAGGATGCTAGTGGGGAAGTGGTCGCAGAAACCCCTGTTTTGTCTCCTTTGGATGAAACCATTATTGACGAAGTAATTGAGAGTCTGACTGGGCCTATTACCCAAATTCCGCCTATGTACTCGGCTGTCAAGGTTAATGGCCGCAAGCTCTATGAGTACGCGCGTGCTGGTCAGGAAGTGGAGCGTCCAGAACGTCAGGTGACTATTTATCAATTTGAACGGACAAGTCCGATTTCTTATGAGGATCACCTCGCACGATTCACTTTTCGTGTAAAATGCAGCAAGGGGACTTATATCCGTACCTTGTCAGTTGACTTGGGAGAGAAGCTGGGTTATGCAGCTCATATGTCCCATTTGACACGGACGAGTGCAGCCGGTTTACAGCTAAAAGATGCCTTGACCTTGGAGGAAATTGCTGAAAAAGTGGAAGTAGGTCAGCTGGACTTTCTCCATCCTCTAGAGATTGGAACAGGGGACCTTGTTAAAGTTATCCTAAGTCCAGAAGAGGCTACAGAAGTGCGGTTTGGTCGTTTTATTGAGCTTAATCAGTCAGATAAGGAATTAGCTGCCTTTGAAGGTGATAAATTGCTTGCCATTTTAGAAAAAAGAGGCAATCTCTACAAACCAAGGAAGGTTTTTGGCTAGTCTAACTGGAGTGAAAGTATTAAAATTGTTATCCATAATCTATCCAAAATCAGACTATAAATTTTGCAAAAAATGTGATAGAATAGACGACGGATAAAAAAACGGAGGATAGCATGCAAAATAGACCAATCATTATCGGAGTGACAGGTGGTTCTGGTGGAGGAAAAACCAGTGTTTCAAGAGCCATTTTATCGCACTTCCCTGATGAAAAGATTTCCATGATTGAGCATGATTCATACTACAAGGATCAGTCTCACTTGACTTTTGAAGAGCGTGTCAAAACCAACTACGACCATCCATTTGCCTTTGATACAGACTTGATGATCGAGCAGATTAAGGAATTGTTGGCGGGACGTCCGGTGGACATCCCTACTTATGACTATACAGCGCATACACGAAGCAATAAGACCTATCGTCAGGAGCCTCAAGATGTCTTTATCGTTGAGGGGATTCTGGTCTTGGAGGACAAGCGTCTGCGCGATTTGATGGATATCAAGATTTTTGTGGATACAGATGATGATGTGCGTATTATTCGTCGTATCAAGCGCGATATGGAAGAGCGCGGTCGTAGTCTAGATAGCGTTATTGATCAGTATCTGGGTGTGGTCAAACCCATGTATCATCAGTTTATCGAGCCGACCAAGCGTTATGCCGATATCGTCATTCCTGAAGGAGTCAGCAATACCGTTGCTATTGACCTTTTGACAACAAAAATTGCAAAGATCTTGGAAGAAGCACGAAACAGCAAATAATCAGATGAGGAGGCCTTGCCTCCTTTTTCTATTTTTCCTTTAGTTTCAGTAGGAAAAAGGTGATTTTTAAGCATGTTTTTGGTATAATAATACCCATGGAAAAGCAAGAAAATGAATAGTAGGTGGAGATGGAAAAGTATTTATCGGTAACAACTTTGACCAAGTATCTGAAAATGAAATTTGATAAAGACCCTTACTTGGAACGGGTCTATTTAACTGGTCAAGTTTCCAACTTTCGTAAACGACCTACTCACCAATATTTCTCCCTAAAAGACGACCATGCAGTTATTCAAGCGACCATCTGGTCAGGGATTTATCAGAAATTAGGTTTTGACCTCGAAGAGGGAATGAAGATCAATGTGATTGGGCGTGTACAGGTCTATGAACCAAGTGGGAGTTATTCCATCATCATTGAAAAGGCTGAACCTGATGGAGTTGGGGCGCTCGCGATTCAGTTTGAACAACTCAAGAAAAAATTGACGGAAGAAGGTCTGTTTCAAGAGAGATTCAAGCAACCTCTTCCCCAGTTTGCTAAGCGAATCGGTGTGGTGACTAGTCGTAGTGGAGCTGTTATTCGAGATATTATTACGACCGTCAGTAGGCGCTTTCCTAGTGTTGACATTCTTCTCTATCCGACCAAGGTACAAGGTGATGGAGCTGCGGAAGAAATAGCACGGAACATTACTCGTGCCAATCAATGTGAGGACCTAGATGTTCTCATCATTGGTCGTGGTGGTGGTTCCATCGAGGATCTTTGGGCCTTTAACGAAGAAATTGTGGTACGGGCTATTTTTGAATCTCGTTTGCCAGTTATCTCCAGTGTTGGGCATGAGACGGATGTGACCTTGGCGGACTTTGTGGCAGATAGACGGGCTGCAACACCAACAGCTGCAGCTGAACTGGCAACACCTGTAACCAAGTTGGATCTATTAGCTCATTTGCAAAATCAGGAAAAACGGATGGCAACAGCAGTTCAGAATGTCCTGTCAAGAAAAAAAGAAACTCTGAAAAAATGCAGTCAGTCAGTCATCTTTAGACAGCCAGAGCGCTTGTATGATGGCTATTTGCAACGCTTGGATCAACTGCAACTGCGATTAAAACAAAGTCTACGAACACGGATTTCTGATAATAAACAGCTAGTCCAAGCAAGGACTCACCAGTTGGTACAATTATCACCTGTTACCAAAATCCAACGCTATCAAGATCGTCTTGCTCAGTTGGACAAGCTCCTACGCAGCCAGATGGCACTGGTTTATGATGCCAAGGTTGCTGAAGTCAAGCGACTTTCAGAAGCCTTGCTGATGTTGGATACCAGTCGAATCGTGGCGCGTGGCTATGCAATTGTCAAAAAAGAAGAGTCCGTAGTCGATTCTGTTGAGAACTTGAAGAAAAAAGACCAAGTAACGCTTTTGATGCGAGATGGTCAAGTAGAATTAGAGGTTAAAGATGTCAAAACAAAAGAAATTTGAGGAAAATCTAGCAGAACTGGAGACCATTGTCCAAAGTTTAGAAAATGGTGAAATTGCTTTGGAAGATGCGATTGCTGCCTTTCAAAAGGGCATGGTCTTGTCAAAAGAGCTCCAAGCGACGTTGGACAAGGCTGAAAAGACCTTGGTCAAGGTCATGCAAGAAGACGGAACAGAAAGTGATTTTGAATGAAGAAGCAAGAAAAATTAGCTCTTGTCGAGTCGGTTTTGGAAAATTTTTATGGGGACCAGCAGTTTGCCTCTAGTTTGCGAGAGTCCGTTCTCTATTCCATTCATGCTGGTGGCAAGAGAATTCGGCCTTTTCTCTTGCTAGAAGTTCTGGAAGCCTTGCAAGTCGCTATTAGACCAGCTCACGCGCAGGTGGCTGCGTCCTTGGAAATGATTCATACAGGGAGCTTGATTCACGATGATCTTCCAGCTATGGATGACGACGATTATCGTCGGGGACGCTTGACCAATCACAAGAAATTTGGTGAAGCAATGGCGATTTTAGCAGGAGATGCCTTGTTCCTAGATCCCTATGCTTTGATAGCGCAGGCAGATTTGCCCAGTCAGATCAAGGTGGACTTGATTGCCAACTTATCCCTTGCTTCAGGAAGTCTAGGCATGGTAGCAGGGCAGGTTTTAGACATGGAGGGTGAACACCAGCGCTTGTCTTTGGATGCACTCCAGACCATTCATGCTAATAAAACTGGGAAATTACTAGCTTATCCTTTCCAAGCAGCAGCTATTATAGCTGAATTGGCGCCTGAAATCCAAACAAAACTGAAAACGGTTGGTGAATTGATTGGGCTTGCCTTTCAAGTTCGAGATGATGTGCTGGATGTTACAGCTAGTTTTGAGGAAATCGGCAAAACACCACAAAAGGATTTACAAGCTGAAAAATCAACCTATCCTGCCTTGTTGGGCTTGGGGGAGGCTATAGCCTTTTGTAACCAAACTCTGAATCAAGCAAAGGAAAAATTAGAGGAAATTGCCCAGCAAGTTCCCTTTGAAACAGAGGCGATTGTGAAAGTAGTAGAAAGTTTGAGAATCAATGGCTAAGGAAAGAGTGGATGTACTAGCTTATAAACAGGGCTTGTTTGAAACGCGAGAACAGGCCAAACGGGGTGTTATGGCAGGTCTAGTCGTAGCAGTCCTTAATGGAGAACGATTTGACAAGCCTGGAGAGAAAATTCCTGACGATACTGAGCTAAAACTCAAGGGTGAAAAACTCAAGTATGTCAGTCGAGGTGGTCTAAAACTAGAGAAGGCCTTGGAGGTCTTTGATTTGTCAGTGGAGGGAGCAACCACGATTGATATTGGGGCCTCCACTGGAGGGTTCACTGACGTCATGTTGCAAAATGGTGCTGAGTTGGTCTTTGCAGTCGATGTTGGTACCAATCAGTTGGCTTGGAAATTACGTCAAGACCCACGGGTTGTCAGCATGGAGCAGTTTAATTTTCGTTATGCTGAAAAGACTGACTTTGAGCAGGAACCGAGCTTTGCCAGTATTGATGTGAGTTTCATTTCCCTAAGTCTGATTTTGCCTGCCTTACATCGTGTTTTGGCTGATCAAGGTCAAGTTGTAGCACTTGTCAAACCTCAGTTTGAAGCAGGTCGTGAGCAGATTGGAAAGAATGGAATCATTCGTGATGCCAAGGTTCATCAAACTGTCCTTGAATCTGTCACTGCTATGGCAGTTGAACAAGGTTTTTCAGTGCTTGGATTAGACTATTCACCAATCCAAGGTGGACATGGAAATATCGAATTTCTGGCATATTTGAAAAAGGAAGAGGGAGCAAGTAATCAAGTTGCCCCAGAAATAGAAAAAGTTGTAGAGAGAGCACATAGAGAATTTAAAGATGAATAAAAAAGAGAGACTTGAAAAAATTAGAAGATTTGTAACAGATTATCAAATCGGAACACAGGAAGAAATCGTTGAGCATTTAAAAGAAGCAGGTATCTCTGCCACTCAAGCGACGGTGTCACGAGATATTAAGGAACTGGGTATTGTAAAAATTCCCTTGAAGAACAATAAATACATCTATGAATTGCCAAAAACAATTGTAAGAAGTTTGCAGTTGGCTGAGAATAACATAATAGGTTCTGAGCGCATGGGAAATATGATCAATCTGGATGTCATTCCTGGGAATACTGCCTTTGTCAAGAGTCAGCTGATGAATACTTTCTCAGAGAGAATTTTCAACTGTCTGGCAGACGACAACTCAATTTTGATTATCTTGAGAAATGAAGAAGATGCCAAGGAAATATTTGAACAAGTAAAAAATTGGTAGGTTTATATGTTACTTGAAATTTCGATAAAAAACTTTGCCATTATAGAGGCGATTTCGCTCAATTTTGAAAAAGGCATGACAGTCTTAACTGGTGAAACAGGTGCTGGGAAATCGATCATCATCGATGCCATGAACATGATGTTAGGAGCTAGAGCGACTACAGATGTTATTCGTCATGGTGCGCCAAAGGCAGAGATTGAGGGACTTTTCTCTGTTGAGAATAGTCATTCTTTGCAAGAACTCTTTGAGGAGCAAGGCTTGGAATTGGGGGATGAGATTATCATCCGTCGTGAAATTCTTCAAAATGGGCGAAGTGTAAGTCGCGTGAATGGGCAGATGGTCAATCTTTCTGTTTTGCGTGCAATTGGCCAGCATCTTGTCGATATCCACGGTCAACATGACCAAGAAGAGTTAATGCGTCCGCAACTCCACATCCAGATGTTGGATGGGTTTGGTGATGCGGCTTTTGTAGAACTCAAACAAGCTTATCAGACAAGCTTTGACGCCTATCGCAAAATGCGTAAACAAGTTCTCGAAGTCAAGAAAAACCAGCAGGAACACAAGGCTCGTATTGAGATGTTGGAATTTCAAATGGCAGAGATTGAAGCAGCAAACTTGCAGGCTGGTGAAGACTTGGCTCTCAACAAAGAACGAGATAAACTCCTAAACCACAAGAATATAGCAGATACCTTGACAAATGCTTACTCTATGTTGGACAATGAGGAGTTCTCCAGTCTTGCTAATGTCCGTTCCGCTATGAATGACATGGAAAGTGTCGAAGAATACGACCCTGAATACCGTGAAATTTCAAGTTCTCTATCAGAGACCTACTATGTTCTAGAAGATATTACCAAGCGTTTGGAAGATATCATTGAAAATCTAGATTTTGATGGTAATCGCCTCATGCAGGTTGAAAATCGTTTAGACCTTCTAAATACTATTACCCGCAAGTACGGTGGGACTGTGGACGATGTTTTGCTTTATTTTGCTAAGATTACGGATGAGTACAATCTCTTGACTGGAAATAACCTTTCTTCCGAAGACATGGAAGCAGAGCTCAAGAAATTGGAAGTTAATCTTGTTGATTTGGCAGGTCAGCTTGCATCTGCTCGTCATGATTTGGCTCAGCAGCTTGAAGCTGATATTAAGCAAGAATTGCAAGACCTCTATATGGAGAAGGCACAGTTCCAGGTTCGCTTTAGTAAGGGCAAATTCAGTCGTGAGGGGAATGAAACGGTCGAGTTTTATATTTCCACCAACCCTGGTGAAGACTTTAAGCCTTTGGTTAAGGTTGCGTCTGGTGGGGAATTATCCCGTCTCATGTTGGCTATCAAGTCTGCCTTTTCTCGTAAGGAAGGTAAGACCAGTATTGTCTTTGATGAGGTGGATACGGGAGTTTCAGGTCGCGTGGCCCAAGCCATTGCTCAAAAGATTCATAAGATTGGTCAGCATGGCCAAGTCTTAGCTATCTCTCACCTTCCACAAGTGATTGCCATCGCGGATTATCAATTCTTCATTGAAAAGATTAGCGATGAACACTCAACTGTTTCGACTGTTCGTCTCTTGACTTTAGAAGAGCGAGTGGAGGAAGTAGCTAAGATGTTGGCTGGGGAAAATGTAACCGAAGCGGCCCTTACCCAAGCTAGAGAATTATTGCAAACGAGGGAGAAATAAATGACAGACTATTATGTAATTGGAGATGTTCACGGGAAAGCAGGTATGCTAGAAGATCTGCTCAAAACCTGGGATGGTCACACTCAGTTGCTTTTTCTAGGGGATTTGATTGACCGAGGTGAAGATAGTCGCCGTGTTCTAGAAATGGTCAAGGACTTGGTGGACAATCAAGGGGCTATCTGTCTATCAGGAAACCACGAGTATATGTTTCTGACTTGGCTCGATGAACCAGAAGAAAGCTATGACCATTATCGTCGCAATGGTGGAGATACAACTATTAACTCAATCCTAGGTCGTCCCTTGGATGCACCAGTTGATGGCGTAGAAGATGCCAAGCGTGTTGCGACTGAAGCGGCAGACTTGGTCGAATTTATTCGTCAAATGCCATTTGTAGTAGAGACAGACAAGTATATCTTTGTTCATGCTGGTATTGATTTGACCTTGGATGATTGGCATGAAACGACTGATTACAAGAAAGTCTGGCTCAGAAAACCATTCCACGAAGCCGAAAATCATACTGGAAAAACCATTGTCTTTGGACATACACCAGTTTATGGTTTGCTCAAGCAAGAGCGTGGTACTGCTGAGCTTTGGATTACAGAAGATGGCAAGATTGGTATGGATGGAGGAGCTGTCTATGGTGGTGTCCTTCATGGAATCGTCTTTACAGACCAAGGCATGACCGAACACTATTTTATTGAAAATGACGGCTTTATCGCCGAAGATTAGTACTCCTAGCAGGGTATGGTCTTGTCAAAATGTTAAAAACAATTTATAATTAATAGATACCCTGAAAGGAAGAGCATCATGAACTTAGAAGAATTGAAGAAACGACAGGAGAAGATCCGTAACTTCTCTATTATCGCCCATATTGACCATGGAAAGTCAACGCTAGCAGACCGCATTTTGGAAAAGACAGAGACGGTTTCAAGTCGTGAAATGCAAGCCCAGCTTTTGGATAGTATGGACCTAGAACGAGAGCGCGGGATTACCATCAAACTCAATGCCATCGAGTTGAATTACACTGCGAAAGACGGAGAAACTTATATTTTCCACTTGATTGACACGCCAGGGCATGTGGACTTTACCTATGAAGTGTCGCGTTCGCTAGCAGCCTGTGAAGGAGCGATTTTGGTGGTAGATGCTGCCCAAGGAATTGAGGCACAAACTCTTGCCAACGTTTATCTAGCCTTGGACAATGATTTGGAAATTCTGCCAGTCATTAACAAGATTGACCTACCAGCAGCCGATCCTGAGCGCGTTCGTACAGAGATTGAAGATGTCATTGGACTGGATGCGAGTGAAGCTGTCTTAGCTTCAGCCAAAGCTGGTATTGGTATTGAAGAGATTCTTGAGCAGATTGTTGAAAAAGTGCCAGCTCCTACTGGTGATGTGGCGGCGCCACTCAAGGCCTTGATTTTCGACTCTGTCTACGATGCTTACCGTGGGGTTATCCTCCAAGTTCGTGTTATGGACGGAGTAGTCAAACCTGGTGATAAGATTCAGCTCATGAGCAATGGCAAGACCTTTGATGTGACTGAGGTCGGAATTTTCACTCCGAAAGCAGTAGGGCGTGATTTCCTAGCGACAGGTGACGTTGGTTATATCGCAGCTTCTATTAAGACGGTTCAAGATACTCGTGTCGGAGATACAGTGACCCTAGCAAGCAATCCTGCAGCAGAACCGCTAGATGGCTACAAGCAAATGAACCCTATGGTCTTTGCGGGTCTTTACCCAATTGAGTCAAACAAGTACAATGACCTTCGTGAAGCCCTTGAAAAACTGCAACTTAATGATGCCAGTCTTCAATTTGAACCAGAGACATCTCAGGCACTTGGATTTGGTTTCCGTTGTGGTTTCCTTGGACTTCTCCATATGGATGTTATCCAAGAACGTTTAGAACGTGAGTTTAACATTGACCTCATCATGACAGCTCCGTCTGTTATCTACAAGGTTAACCAAACTGATGGTGAGTCTATGGATGTGTCTAACCCCTCTGAATTTCCAGATCCAACCAAGATCGCGACCATTGAAGAACCGTATGTCAAGGCGCAAATCATGGTACCGCAGGAGTTTGTCGGAGCAGTTATGGAACTAGCTCAGCGCAAGCGTGGGGACTTTGTAACCATGGACTATATTGATGATAATCGTGTCAATGTCATCTATCAAATTCCACTTGCTGAAATTGTCTTTGACTTCTTTGATAAGCTTAAGTCTTCGACGCGTGGTTATGCAAGTTTTGACTACGAATTGTCAGAGTATCGTCCGTCTAAGCTAGTGAAAATGGATATCCTTCTCAATGGTGATAAGGTTGATGCACTCAGCTTTATCGTTCACAAGGATTTTGCCTACGAACGTGGGAAACTCATCGTTGATAAGCTCAAGAAAATCATTCCTCGTCAACAATTTGAAGTACCAATCCAAGCAGCTATTGGGCACAAGATCGTGGCTCGTACTGATATCAAGGCCCTTCGTAAGAACGTACTTGCCAAATGTTATGGTGGTGATGTTTCTCGTAAACGCAAACTCCTTGAAAAACAAAAAGCTGGTAAGAAACGCATGAAGGCTATCGGATCAGTGGAAGTTCCACAAGAAGCCTTCCTCAGCGTCTTGAGCATGGATGAAGAATAGAAAGTTGAAACACAAACTCTTGAAGATTTTTCAAGAGTTTTTTGTGTTTCTGATGAACCAAGTTATCACATATGAAAGTTTGATAAATACAAAAATCAGTTTATCAGCGATTATTTTTTATTTTATTTTCGAATAGATAGGTGAGTAGAAAAGAAGAAATGGAGTTGCTTATGAAGATAACAAACTATGAGATTTACAAATTGAGAAAAGCAGGGCTGACCAATCAACAAATTTTAACTGTCCTTGAATATGACGAGACTGTAGATCAAGAACTTTTATTAGGAGATATTGCAGAAATCTCTGGTTGCAGAAATCCCGCTGTCTTTATGGAACGCTATTTCCAGATAGATGATGCACAGTTGGAGAAAGAGTTCCAAAAATTTCCATCCTTCTCGATTCTTGATGACTGTTATCCTTGGGATCTGAGTGAGATTTATGATGCTCCAGCGCTCTTGTTTTATAAGGGAAATCTAGACTTGCTGAAGTTTCCAAAGGTTGCTGTTGTGGGCAGTCGTTCTTGTTCGAGCCAAGGTGCTAAGTCGGTCCAGAAAATTATCCAAGGTTTAGAAAACGAGTTAATCGTGGTTAGTGGTTTGGCCAAAGGAATCGATACCGCTGCCCATATGGCTGCGCTCCAGAATGGAGGACGAACGATTGCTGTCATTGGAACAGGATTGGATGTTTTTTATCCACGTGCCAATAAACGCTTGCAGGAGTACATTGGCAATCATCATCTGGTGCTAAGCGAGTACGGTCCAGGTGAAGAACCCTTGAAATTTCACTTTCCAGCCCGTAATCGTATCATTGCAGGATTGTGTCGTGGAGTTATTGTAGCAGAGGCAAGGATGCGTTCAGGAAGTCTCATTACCTGTGAGCGTGCCATGGAAGAAGGGCGCGATGTTTTTGCCATTCCAGGGGACATTCTTGATGGCCATTCAGATGGTTGCCATCATTTGATCCAAGAGGGAGCAAAACTGATTACAAGCGGTCAAGATGTATTGGCTGAGTTTGAATTTTAAGGAGAAATTGAACATTTAGCATTGATCATTTAGTTAAACTTTTCTTCTATATATAGAAGTTATGTCTTGACAGCTTTTGAAAAATGGTTTACACTTTATAAAGTTTATTACTTTGAAAAGGTGTGATAGTGTGGCTACGGCAACAAAGAAGAAAAAATCAACAGTTAAAAAAAATTTAGTCATCGTGGAGTCGCCTGCCAAGGCGAAAACGATTGAGAAATATCTAGGACGAAATTATAAGGTTCTAGCCAGTGTCGGTCATATACGAGATTTGAAAAAATCCAGTATGTCAGTTGACATTGAAAATAACTATGAACCGCAGTATATCAATATCCGAGGCAAGGGTCCTCTCATCAATGACCTGAAAAAAGAAGCCAAAAAGGCCAATAAAGTCTTTCTGGCGAGTGACCCGGACCGTGAAGGAGAAGCAATTTCCTGGCATTTGGCTCATATCCTTGATCTGGATGAGAATGATGCCAACCGTGTGGTCTTTAATGAAATCACCAAGGACGCAGTAAAAAATGCCTTTAAAGAACCTCGCAAGATTGATATGGACTTGGTCGACGCCCAACAAGCTCGTCGTGTCTTGGACCGTTTGGTAGGCTATTCGATTTCGCCAATTTTGTGGAAAAAGGTTAAGAAGGGCTTATCAGCAGGGCGCGTGCAGTCGGTTGCCCTTAAGCTCATCATTGACCGTGAAAATGAAATCAATGCCTTTCAACCTGAAGAATACTGGACAATTGATGGTGTCTTTAAGAAGGGAACCAAGCAATTTCAGGCTTCATTCTATGGTATGAATGGCAAAAAGATGAAATTGACCACCAATGAAGAGGTCAAGGAAGTCTTGTCCCATCTAACGAGCAAAGATTTTACAGTGGATCAGGTAGATAAGAAGGAGCGCAAACGCAATGCACCACTACCTTATACAACCTCAACCATGCAAATGGATGCTGCTAACAAAATCAATTTCCGTACTCGAAAGACTATGATGGTGGCCCAACAGCTCTATGAAGGGATCAATATCGGATCGGGCGTGCAAGGTTTGATTACCTATATGCGTACAGATTCGACTCGTATCAGTCCTGTGGCTCAGAACGAAGCGGCAAGCTACATTAACGACCGTTTTGGTAGCAAGTATTCCAAGCATGGTAGCAGGGTCAAGAATGCCTCAGGTGCTCAAGATGCCCACGAAGCCATTCGTCCATCTAGTGTCTTTAATACACCAGAAAGCATCGCTAAGTACTTGGACAAAGACCAGCTCAAACTTTATACCCTTATCTGGAACCGTTTTGTAGCGAGCCAGATGACGGGAGCTATCTTTGATACCATGGCTGTCAAGCTCTCTCAAAATGGAGTTCAATTTGCAGCAAATGGAAGCCAAGTTAAGTTTGATGGTTATCTTGCTATCTACAACGACTCTGACAAAAACAAGATGTTGCCAGATATGGCTGTTGGAGATGTAGTCAAGCAGGTGAATAGCAAGCCAGAACAACATTTCACCCAACCGCCAGCTCGCTATTCGGAAGCGACCCTTATCAAGACCTTGGAGGAAAATGGTGTTGGACGTCCGTCAACTTACGCTCCGACCATTGAAACCATCCAGAAACGCTATTATGTTCGTCTGGCAGCCAAACGCTTTGAACCAACAGAGTTGGGAGAAATTGTTAATAAACTCATCGTTGAATATTTTCCAGACATCGTCAATGTGACCTTCACAGCTGAAATGGAAGGCAAACTGGATGATGTCGAAGTTGGAAAAGAGCAGTGGCAACGTGTTATTGACGAATTTTATAAACCATTCTCCAAAGAAGTAGCAAAGGCTGAAGCTGAAATGGAAAAAATCCAGATTAAGGATGAGCCAGCTGGATTTGACTGTGAAGTTTGTGGCAGTCCGATGGTGATTAAGCTAGGACGTTTTGGTAAATTCTATGCTTGTAGCAACTTCCCAGACTGCCGTCACACTCAAGCAATTGTCAAAGAGATTGGAGTCGAGTGTCCAAACTGCCATCAAGGACAAATCATTGAACGCAAAACCAAGCGCAATCGTATCTTCTATGGTTGCAATCGCTATCCAGAATGTGAATTCACCTCTTGGGACAAACCAATTGGCCGTGACTGTCCAAAATGCGGACACTTCCTTGTGGAGAAAAAAGTCCGTGGTGGTGGCAAGCAGGTTGTATGTAGTAATGGTGACTACGAAGAGGAAAAGATTAAATAAAATGAAGAGTCCTGAAAATGAATTTCAGGCTCTTTTTAGTTTAAGCTTGACAAATTTCCTCATTTTGTGGGAAACTAGTAGAAGATTATTTTATTAGGAGAAGACATGCGCATTATTTATTTCTGTATTGGTTTTATTTCTTTGGCTCTAGCTCTTGTAGGTGTTGTCCTGCCGCTCTTGCCAACAACGCCCTTTCTTTTATTATCAATCGCTTGCTTTTCAAAATCCTCTAAGCGTTTTGAAGACTGGCTTTATCACACCAAGCTCTATCAGACTTATGTAGCTGATTTTCGCGAGACCAAGTCAATCGCGCGAGAACGCAAGAAAAAAATCATCGTATCTATCTATATCTTGATGGGAATTTCTATCTATTTTGCCCCTCTTTTGCCAGTCAAAATCGGTCTGGGAGCCTTGACTGTCTTTATCACCTACTATCTCTTTAAAGTAATTCCTGATAAGGATTAGTTTTTGAAATTTGATATTTCCTTTGATAAAATGAAAGCATATTCAAATAATATGATATAATAAATTAAAAGTAATCTTCAAGGAGAATCAAATGATTTACGAATTTTGTGCTGAAAATGTGACCTTGCTTGAAAAAGCCATGCAGGCTGGAGCTCGTCGAATCGAACTTTGTGACAATCTAGCAGTTGGTGGAACAACACCTAGTTATGGAGTGACCAAGGCAGCGGTTGAACTGGCAACTAACTACGACACCACCATCATGACCATGATTCGTCCCCGTGGTGGCGACTTTGTCTATACTGATCTTGAAATAGCAATTATGCTGGAAGACATTCGTTTGACTGCGCAGGCTGGAAGTCAAGGGGTTGTATTTGGGGCTTTAACTGCTGATAAAAAGTTGGATAAGGCTAATCTTGAGAAGCTGATTGCCGCATCTAAAGGAATGGAAATCGTCTTCCACATGGCCTTTGATGAATTAAGCGATGAAGATCAGTTGGAAGCCATTGACTGGCTAAGTCAAGCTGGTGTCAATCGTATCTTGACTCGCGCTGGCGTATCTGGTGACTCGCTAGAAAAACGTTTTGCCCACTATCACAGAATTCTAGAACATGCTACTGGTAAAATTGAAATTCTACCAGGTGGTGGAATTGACTTGGACAACCGTCAAACCTTTATCGACCAACTAGGTGTGCCCCAGCTTCACGGGACCAAGGTTGTCTTTTAAAAAATAGAAAGGAACTGCTAGCTTTGGGTAGCAGTTTTCACTTATGTTTGAAATTTTTAAATCCTATCAGTTTAATCAAGAAAAAGCCAGTGCCTATGGTTTTATAGAAAATGAGGGAGTCTGGACTGACACTTTCCAGATTTTGGATGGAGACTTTGTCATGACTGTATCCATTACTGATGATAATGTGAACTTTCAAGTCTTTGACCGGGAGACTGGTGACCTTTATCCTCAAGTACATATGGAAAGCATGAGAGGGACTTTTGTCGGATGTGTCCGTCAAGCTTGTCTGGAGATTCTCTATCAGATTCGGAAGGCTTGTTTTGACGTGCAAGATTTTATCTGTCCCCAGACCAAGCGTATCATGGCTCAGGTGCAGAAAAAATATGGCAATCAGTTGGAATTTCTATGGGAAAAATCGCCTGATACAGCCGTATTACGTCATGAAGGCAGTCAAAAGTGGTATGCTGTTTTAATGAGAATTCCTTGGGATAGGCTAGATAAGGCAAGAGAAGGGCAAGTGGAAGCTGTCAACCTCAAAAACAATCAAGTGGCAGACATGCTTTTACAAAAGGGTATTTATCCTGCCTTTCATATGAACAAACGCTACTGGATTAGTCTTGCTCTTGATGATAGTTTATCTGATGATGAAGTTCTAGATTTGCTAGAAATCAGTTGGAATTTGACATTGAAAAAGTAAAGAAATTCCCTTGCGTTTTCAAATACTTTCAATTAGCAAAATATTCTTTACTGAAGAAATTTTCAGAAAATATTGGATTTTTTCTTGACAAGAGATTTTTCCTATGCTAAAATACTTAACAAGACATCAAACGAAGGAGAAAGTCAAACATGAAAACAGCTAAGTTTAATCAATTTGCTTTGTTGTTGAGGTACTCGGGCTAGTGCAAAAGCATTAGTCCTGTTTGGCTTACCAAGCGGGAGTAAATCAACATCTCGCTTGGGTTTCCGAGCGAGATGTTTTTTCTATACTGAAATTTTGAAGGGGGAATTCTCATGCGTAGAGTTGAGTTTCTAGATACCAGTCTCCGTGATGGTGAGCAGACACCAGGTGTTAATTTTTCGATTAAGGAAAAGGTTGCCATCGCAAGACAGCTGGAGAAATGGGGCATTTCAGCCCTCGAAGCTGGTTTTCCGGCGGCGAGTCCAGATTCATTTACAGCAGTTCAAGAGATTGCCAAGGTCTTGAAGAAAACTGCGGTGACTGGTTTGGCACGGTCTGTCAAGTCTGATATTGATGCTTGTTATGAGGCGCTCAAGGATGCCAAGTATCCTCAGGTTCACGTCTTTATCGCGACTAGTCCGATTCACCGCAAGTATAAGCTCAATAAGAGCAAGGAAGAGATTTTGGAAGCAATCAGTGAGCATGTTTCTTATGCCCGTTCTAAGTTCGAAATTGTCGAATTTTCTCCAGAGGATGCGACCAGAACAGAGTTGGATTTCCTCTTACAAGTTGTTCAGACTGCTGTGGATGCAGGTGCGACCTACATCAATATCCCTGACACGGTTGGATTTACTACTCCTGAGGAGTATGGTGCCATCTTCAAATACTTGATTGAAAATGTCAAGACCGATCGTCAGATTATCTATTCGCCTCACTGTCACGATGACCTCGGAATGGCAGTGGCTAATAGCCTTGCTGCTGTTAAGAACGGTGCAGGCCGAGTCGAAGGGACTATCAATGGTATCGGTGAGCGAGCAGGAAATGCTGCTTTGGAAGAAATTGCAGTGGCGCTCAATATTCGCCAAGATTACTACCAAGCAGAAACCAGTATTGTTCTAAATGAAACCATCAACACTTCTGAAATGGTTTCTCGCTTCTCAGGTATCCCAGTTCCTAAAAACAAGGCTGTCGTTGGTGGTAATGCTTTCTCTCACGAATCAGGTATTCACCAAGATGGAGTTCTTAAAAATCCACTCACTTATGAGATTATCACGCCTGAACTAGTTGGTGTTAAGAGTAACAGTCTTCCGCTTGGAAAATTGTCAGGTCGCCACGCTTTTGTAGAAAAACTAAGAGATTTGGCCTTAGACTTTACAGAAGAAGACATCAAACCGCTCTTTGCTAAGTTCAAGGCATTGGCAGACAAAAAGCAAGAAATCACAGATGCAGATATTCGAGCTTTGGTAGCTGGAACCATGGTTGAAAACCCAGAAGGATTCCACTTTGATGATTTGCAACTGCAAACTCATGCGGATAATGACATTGAAGCGCTTGTCTGCTTAGCTAATATGGATGGTGAGAAGGTTGAGTTTAATGCAACAGGGCAAGGTTCTGTTGAGGCTATCTTCAACGCTATCGACAAATTCTTTAACCAATCTGTTCGCTTGGTATCCTACACTATCGACGCTGTGACGGATGGAATCGATGCCCAAGCTCGGGTCTTGGTGACTGTTGAAAACAGAGATACAGAGACCATCTTTAACGCAGCAGGGCTTGACTTTGATGTACTGAAGGCTTCAGCTATTGCCTACATCAATGCCAATACCTTTGTTCAAAAGGAGAATGCTGGTGAGATGGGACGAAGCGTTTCCTATCGCGATATGCCTAGTGTGTAAAGGAGAATGCTATGACAAAGAAAATAGTGACCCTAGCAGGAGACGGAATCGGTCCAGAAATCATGGAAGCTGGTTTGGAAGTTTTGCAGGCCCTAGCTGAAAAAACGGACTTTGACTATGAGATAGATAGGCGACCCTTTGGAGGTGCTGGGATTGACGCAGCAGGACATCCCTTACCTGATGAGACCCTCAAGGCATGTAGAGAAGCAGACGCTATCATTCTGGCGGCTATCGGTAGTCCCCAGTATGATGGCGCAGCGGTACGGCCTGAACAAGGCTTACTGGCTCTCCGTAAGGAACTCAATCTCTATGCCAACATTCGCCCAGTTAAGATTTTTGAGAGTCTCAAGCATTTGTCACCTCTTAAACCAGAACGAATTGCTGGAGTGGACTTTGTCGTGGTGCGTGAGCTGACAGGCGGTATTTACTTCGGTGATCATATTCTTGAAGAGCGAAAAGCGCGTGATATCAATGACTACAGCTATGAGGAAGTAGAGCGGATTATTAGCAAGTCCTTTGAAATCGCAAGAAGTCGGAGAAAAATCGTTACTAGCATCGATAAGCAGAATGTTCTAGCAACATCAAAACTCTGGCGCAGAGTGGCTGAGGATGTTGCCAAGGATTTCCCAGATGTAGCTTTGGAACACCAGTTGGTAGACTCAGCTGCCATGCTTATGATTACAAATCCTGCTAAATTTGATGTCATTGTGACAGAAAATCTTTTCGGAGATATTCTATCAGATGAATCAAGCGTCCTATCTGGTACCCTTGGAGTCATGCCATCAGCTAGTCATTCTGAAAAAGGTCCAAGTCTTTATGAGCCTATTCACGGTTCAGCGCCAGATATTGCAGGTCAAGGAATTGCTAATCCTATTTCAATGATTTTGTCAGTTGCTATGATGTTGAGAGATAGTTTTGGACGTTATGAGGATGCGGAACGTATCGAGCGTGCTGTTGAAGCTAGTTTAGCGGCTGGCATTTTAACAAGAGATATTGGAGGACAGGCTTCGACCAAAGAAATGACAGAAGCCATCATTGAAAGATTATGAAGATAAATGAAGGAATAACTCTTGCCCTCTTGATTTGGAATTTGCTGATTTTCTTGATTTATGGCATTGACAAATCCAAGGCAAGAAGAGGTGCTTGGCGCGTCCCAGAAAAAATATTATTGACTTTAGCACTTGTCTGTGGTGGGTTTGGTGCTTGGTTGGCAGGAATCACCTTTCACCACAAGACTAGAAAATGGTGTTTTAAAACAGTTTGGTTTCTCGGGATGGTGACAACACTAGTAGCCTTATATTTTATTTGGAGGTAATGGATGGCAGGAAAATCAATTTTTGATAAATTATGGGACCGCCATGTCATCACAGGAGAAGAGGGGCAGCCCCAACTCATGTATGTGGATCAGCACTATATTCATGAAGTGACTAGTCCCCAAGCTTTTCAAGGATTGCGAGATGCAGGTCGCAGATTGAGACGGCCAGACTTGACATTTGGAACCTTTGACCACAATGTACCAACTGTCAATATCTACGATATTCGAGATGTGATTTCTAAGGCTCAAATTGATAAGCTTGCTGAAAATGTTGAGGAGTTTGGGATTGAACATGCGGCCCACGGTTCTGAAAAGCAGGGGATTGTTCACATGGTAGGTCCAGAAACAGGACGGACGCAACCAGGAAAATTCATCGTCTGTGGAGATAGCCACACAGCTACTCACGGAGCTTTCGGAGCTATCGCTTTTGGGATTGGGACCAGTGAGGTCGAGCATGTCTTTGCTACCCAGACCCTCTGGCAAGTTAAACCCAAGAAAATGCTGGTAGAATTCACTGGTGTTCCTCAAAAAGGAGTTTATTCTAAGGATTACATTTTAGCCTTGATTGCCAAGTATGGCGTTGCTTGTGGTGTTGGCTATGTGGTGGAATATCGTGGACAAGCGATTGATGCACTAAGCATGGAAGAGCGCATGACTATCTGCAATATGTCCATCGAGTTTGGCTCCAAGATGGGAATCATGAATCCAGATCAGACCACCTATGACTATCTCAAGGGACGGGAATGTGTTCCAGAAGATTTCGAGGAGGCGGTTGCTGACTGGAAGACGCTTGTCAGCGATGATGATGCTGTTTATGATAAGGTTATCCATATGGATGTCTCTGACTTGGCACCTATGGTGACTTGGGGAACCAATCCTGCTATGGGCGTTGACTTTGACAGTAGTTTTCCAGAAATTAAGGATATGAATGATGAACGAGCTTATCATTACATGGACTTGGAGCCTGGTCAAAAGCCAGCGGACATTGAACTAGGCTATATTTTTATCGGGTCTTGTACCAATGCTCGTCTCAGTGATTTGCAACTGGCTGCTCGATTTGTCAAAGGGAAGAAAATAGCTCCTAACTTAACTGCTATCGTGGTTCCAGGCTCTCGTCCTGTGAAACGAGCTGCTGAGAAGTTGGGCTTGGACAAGGTCTTTCTGGATGCTGGCTTTGAGTGGAGAGACCCAGGTTGCTCTATGTGCCTAGGGATGAATCCAGACAAGGTACCTGATGGCGTGCACTGTGCTTCAACCAGTAACCGAAACTTTGAAGATAGGCAGGGATTTGGCGCTAAGACCCATCTTTGTAGTCCAGCCATGGCAGCTGCGGCAGCTATAGCAGGGCATTTCGTAGATGTTCGGCAGATGCCAGAAGCCCAGTAAGGAGAGGATATGGAGAAATTTACAGTTTATACGGGAACGACCGTTCCTCTCATGAATGATAATATCGACACCGACCAAATCCTACCCAAGCAGTTTCTCAAGTTGATTGATAAAAAAGGCTTTGGTAAGTACCTCATGTATGCTTGGCGTTATCTGGACGATAACTACACTGAGAATCCAGACTTTGTCTTTAACCGACCTGAATATCGTAAAGCCAGTATCCTCATCTCAGGGGATAACTTTGGTGCAGGTTCTTCGAGAGAACACGCAGCTTGGGCTCTAGCCGACTATGGTTTTAAGGTCGTGATTGCAGGATCTTTTGGGGACATTCATTACAATAATGAACTCAATAATGGCATGTTGCCTATTGTTCAGCCTAGGGAGGTTAGAGAAAAGCTAGCCCAGCTCAAACCAACTGACCAGGTAACTGTAGACTTGGAACAACAAAAAATCATCTCACCAGTTGGAGAATTCACTTTCGAAATCGATAGCGAGTGGAAACACAAGCTTTTAAATGGTTTGGATGATATCGGTATTACTTTGCAGTATGAAGATTTGATTGCTGCCTATGAAAAACAACGACCGGCCTACTGGCAGGATTAGAAAAATAGAAAAGGAAATAGAACTATGACAAAACACATTCAATGGAACGGAACACTTTCTCAAGAAGGCTATGACATTTTAAAAGGTGAGGGCGGATGTATCGTTTGCCCTACAAAAGTTGGTTACATCATCATGACTAGCGATAAGGCAGGACTTGAACGCAAATTTGAAGCTAAAGAGCGTAACCGTAACAAACCAGGTGTTGTACTTTGTGGTAGCATGGACGAGCTTCGCGCTTTAGCACAACTCAACCCAGAAATTGAAGCCTTTTACCAAAAACATTGGGACGAAGACATTCTCCTCGGTTGTATCCTTCCTTGGAAACCAGAAGCCTTTGAGAAACTCAAAGCTTATGGGGATGGTCGTGAAGAACTCATGACAGACGTTCGTGGTACTAGCTGTTTTGTCATCAAATTTGGTAAAGCTGGTGAACAATTGGCTGCTAAACTTTGGGAAGAAGGTAAAATGGTCTACGCCTCATCAGCTAACCCATCTGGAAAAGGAAACCGTGGTAAGGTGGAAGGTATCGGGGAACGTATCGAAGGAGCAGTGGACCTTGTCATCGAGGCAGACGACTACGTGGCATCCATCCAACCTGACAAAACAATCGAAACTCGCTACGAGCAAGGTGTGATGGTCTCTATGGTCGATAAAGACGGCAAACTCATCCCAGAACAAGGAGGAGACCGTTCAATCTCACCAGCACCAGTCGTTATCCGTAAAGGGCTTGACATTGATAAAATCATGATGCATTTGTCAGATGCCTTTAACTCATGGGACTACCGTCAGGGTGAGTATTACTAAGATAAAAAAAGAAGTCTAGTGTTAAGAGTCATTGAAGCTCCTAACGCTGGGCTTTTTCTTTAGAAATTCTTTTCTTTTTTAAATAGATATGATATTCTAGGAGTGGACTGTGGTTAGAAGATAATTTAGCAAAAGTCAAATGAATTATCAATAAATATTGTGTTTTGAAATGGAAAAATTTTATGGAGAATATAGTGAACTTTTGGTTAATTGCGATTCCTACGCATAAAAGTATATGGGATGATTTTATAAAAAATAATAAACTTTCTATTGATTTTTCAAATTATAATATTTCAGATTTATTTAAATATAACAATTATCGGGAGCTTCCTGCTGGGGATAAACAAAAGAAGTTTATATGGCAATTTGCACATAAAATTAAAGTTGGAGATATTGTGATAGCTAAGAAAGGAATATCAAAATTTTATGGAATCGGAAAAGTAATTAAATCCTACTATTATGAATCATCAAAAGAAAAGTTCAACCATTCTATTGGTGTAGAATGGTTGAAAATTGGTGAATGGAACATGGGTAATAACACAAACAGACATACAGTGTATTGGGATAGAAATTCAGAACGTATCAATTTATATAAATCCATTCTAAATGGTACATACAGAAAAAATATAGAGAAAGTTGTTATGAATAAAAATATTAACGATTATTTAGATAAATTAAGAAAATCCAAAAACCTCATCCTCCGTGGTGCACCTGGTACAGGAAAAACTTATCTTGCTAAAGAAATTGCTAAAGAATTAACGGGTGGCAACGAAGACCAAATCGAATTTGTACAATTTCACCCATCTTATGACTATACGGATTTTGTGGAGGGTTTAAGACCAGTATCAAATGGGGATGGAGCTATTGAGTTTAGGCTAGAAGATGGTATCTTTAAGAAGTTTTGTCAGAAGGCTAAAGAAGCTCAGAAAACTGGAGGACAAGATAATTTTGATGAAGCTTGGGATCTTTATCTTGAATATGTAAATAGCAGAGATGAAAAAGAATATTTGACAGAATTTTCCTATCTCACAGTAAATAGTCGAAATAATTTTAATATCAATTATGAAACTAAAGCCCAAGGAACTTGCTTAACAAAATCTTATGTTTATGAACTCTATAAAGATGAAAAATATCTGAAACAGCCCTATTATCGTAATCAAGGAAAAAAAGTCCTAGAAACTTTAAAGAAAAGATTTGGTCTGAAAGATTATATTTCTCCAACAGAAATTGACACAGACAAGAAATTCGTTTTCATCATCGATGAGATTAATCGTGGGGAGATTTCTAAGATTTTTGGGGAACTCTTTTTCTCTATCGACCCTGGTTATCGTGGTGAAAAGGGGAGTGTTTCCACCCAGTATGCTAATTTACATGAGACGGATGACAAGTTTTATATTCCTGAGAATGTCTACATCATCGGAACAATGAATGATATTGATCGTTCAGTAGATACCTTTGATTTTGCTATGCGCCGTCGTTTCCGTTTTGTTGAAGTTACTGCTGAAAGCCAGCTATACATCCTAGATAACGAACTAGATGGACGTGAGGAGGAAGCGAAAAAACGTTTAAGAAACTTGAATGCTGCTATCGAAAACGTTCAGGAGCTAAACAGTCATTATCATATTGGACCAAGTTATTTCCTTAAGTTGCAGGATGTAGATTTTGACTATGAATTACTCTGGTCTGATTACCTCAAACCACTTTTGGAAGATTACTTACGAGGTTCTTATGAAGAGGCTGAAACTCTGAATACATTGAAAAAAGCATTTGATCTGACAAATAACGAGCAAACAGATTGGCAAGATACTGGTGATGATGATGCGGATAACTGATAATCAGTATAGAATCGGTAAAGAGGACTTTGTCGCAGAATATCCCAATCTAAGTCAAGCGCTCCTTGATAGAACACTAGATAGCCTTTCTCGAGAGGACCGTATCTTTATTTTCCCGAATGATTTGATAAATTCTCTTGATTTAGACAGGGACCAAAAGATTTTGGAAACAGTTAATCAGGAAATCAAGACAGGAAATGTGATTGGTTTTCTTGGATATGGTCAGGAAAGATTAACGATTTCCTCTCGTTTTTCTGATGAAAGTAACGACCATTTTTTGCATTATCTTTTACAAAAGGTTCTCAATATCAATCTGACTAGTTTAGATGTCGGTCTATCTCCTGAAGATAAGCTTTATCAACTCTTGGTTTACCTCTTTCCAAAGTATCTGCAAGCTGCTCTCAGAAAAGGTCTTTATAAGGAATACCAGCGATTTTTCCATAACGATAGTCATGTAAAGGGAGCCGTTGATGTAGGAAATCATCTTAAGAAAAATCTTCCTTTTACGGGAAATATTGCCTATACAACTAGAGAGTTTACCTATGATAATCCACTCATGCAGTTGATTCGGCATACGATTGAGTACATAAAGACTCAAAAAAGTTTTGGATCACTTCTTGATAGTAATAGTGAAAATGTAACTGAAATTACTAGTGTAACCCCTTCTTATAAAGTAGCTGATCGTGCCAAGATTATCAGAATAAATAAAATCAAACCCATCCGACACACCTATTTTAGAGAGTATAGAAAATTACAGGAACTCTGCTTGATGATTCTGAGTAGAGAAAAGCATGGTCTTGGATCTCAAGCTCAAAGGGTACATGGCATTCTCTTTGATGTTGCCTGGCTTTGGGAAGAGTATGTTCATACCTTGTTGTCAAAAGGTTTCATCCATCCACGAAATAAAGATAAGACGAACGGAATTTCAGTATTTTCTGTTGGGAAACGAAAAGTATATCCAGATTTTTATGACAGAGAACGAAAGACTGTTGTAGATGCTAAATATAAGAAACTGGAGTTCACTGAAAGAGGAATTAACCGCGAGGACTTGTTCCAATTGATTTCCTATTCATATATTTTAAAAGCTGAGAAAGCTGGACTGATTTTTCCTAGTATGGAGCGGTCAGTAAATAGTGAAATAGGAAAACTAGCTGGCTATGGAGCTCAATTGAAGAAGTGGTCTATTCAAATCCCTCAGAATACCTCATCCTATAGTGCATTTTGTAAAATGATGGAAAATTCAGAAGAAAATTTTAAAGCGATTATTGATGAAGAAGTGGGGAGAAAATAGTCTCTTCACTTTTTTGATATTTACATAAGCAATTACCGAACAATATAATTTGATTATTGAAAATATTTGACAAAAACTGTACTTTGGTTTATAATTAATCAAGGAAACGTCGGAAAAAGGCGTAGAGATGCGCAAGCATAGGTAGGTCATTACAAAAGAAACGAGACATCGATATGTTAAATGAATTTCCAATTTTTGATTACGAAGATATTCAGTTGATCCCAAATAAATGTGTCATTAAAAGTCGTGCAGAAGCGGATACAAGTGTCACGCTTGGAAATCACTCTTTTAAACTACCTGTTGTACCAGCAAATATGCAGACGATTTTGGATGAGAACGTAGCAGAGCAATTGGCTAAAGGTGGCTACTTCTACATTATGCATCGTTTTGATGAGGCTGGGCGCATTCCTTTTATCAAACGCATGCACGATCAAGGGCTCATTGCTTCTATCTCTGTCGGTGTTAAGGACTATGAGTATGATTTCGTTAGCCAGCTTAAGGCTGATGCTCCGGAATACATCACGATTGACATTGCTCATGGTCATGCGGATAGCGTGATTTCTATGATTCAACACATCAAGAAAGAATTACCAGATACTTTTGTTATTGCTGGTAACGTGGGAACACCAGAAGCTGTTCGTGAATTGGAAAATGCTGGTGCGGATGCAACAAAGGTTGGAATCGGTCCTGGTAAGGTTTGTATTACCAAGGTCAAGACAGGTTTTGGTACAGGTGGCTGGCAGTTGGCTGCCCTTCGCTGGTGTGCTAAGGCTGCTCGCAAACCGCTCATCGCTGATGGTGGCATTCGTACTCATGGTGATATTGCCAAGTCTATCCGTTTCGGTGCTAGCATGGTCATGATCGGCTCCCTTTTTGCAGGACATATCGAAAGCCCTGGAAAGACAATCGAAGTTGATGGGGAACAGTTCAAAGAATACTATGGTTCAGCTTCTCAATACCAAAAGGGAGCATATAAAAATGTGGAAGGTAAGCGCATCTTACTGCCTGCCAAAGGACACTTGCAAGATACCCTTACTGAGATGGAGCAGGACTTGCAAAGTGCCATTTCCTACGCAGGTGGACGAAAAGTTGCCGACCTTAAACATGTTGATTATGTTATCGTGAAAAACTCTATCTGGAACGGGGATGCATCTCACTAAGAGACACTTAGTCCACCAATAAAAAACTTGTTATTAGAGCAAATTTCTGTTATAATAAAACAAGTTTCCACCCTTAGTGTAATGGATATCACGTAAGATTCCGGTTCTTGAGATGGGGGTTCGATTCCCTCAGGGTGGATGTAAATAGCCTATGAAAGCCTTAAATAAGGCTTTTTTCTTTGGCTCGCTCTAAATTTGCCCCTAAAATTGAAAAGTTTATTCTAAAAAATGCTCAAATCCCCTTCACTCCCGTTTTAAAGTGACTCAGAGGGCTTTTTTTGCTATAATAGAAAGGATCGTAATTATTAGAAAGAGGTCAGTATGAAAAAATTACAAACTGTACTGAAGAAGCGTTTTGCAATCGAATTTGCAGACAAAAACTTACTGGAAACGGCCTTTACTCATACGAGTTATGCCAATGAGCACCGCCTCTTAAAAATTTCACACAATGAGCGCTTGGAATTTTTAGGAGACGCTGTTCTGCAATTATTGATTTCAGAATACCTGTATAAAAAATATCCTAAGAAACCAGAGGGAGATTTGTCTAAACTCCGTGCCATGATTGTCCGCGAGGAGAGTTTGGCTGGTTTTGCGCGTGATTGCCAGTTTGATCAGTTTATCAAGCTAGGAAAAGGAGAAGAAAAGTCTGGTGGGCGCAATCGTGACACCATTCTTGGTGATGCCTTTGAAGCCTTTCTGGGAGCTTTGCTTTTAGACAAGGATGTAGCTAGAGTAAAAGAGTTTATCTATCAGGTCATGATTCCCAAGGTTGAAGTAGGTGACTTTGAGATGATTACGGATTACAAGACACACTTGCAAGAGTTGCTCCAGGTCAATGGGGATGTGGACATTCGCTACCAGGTGACTTCTGAGATGGGACCTGCCCATGATAAGGTTTTTGATGTAGAAGTTCTGGTTGAAGGCAAGAGTATCGGAAAAGGCCAAGGACGCTCCAAAAAATTAGCAGAGCAAGAGGCTGCTAAAAATGCCGTTGAGAAAGGGCTTGATTCATGTATTTAAAGGAAATTGAGATCCAGGGATTCAAGTCTTTTGCTGACAAGACCAGGGTCGTCTTTGATCAAGGTGTGACAGCTGTCGTTGGGCCCAATGGTTCTGGGAAGTCAAATATCACAGAAAGTCTGCGATGGGCCTTGGGAGAGTCCAGTGTCAAGAGTCTTCGTGGTGGCAAGATGCCGGATGTCATCTTTGCTGGAACTGAAAGTCGCAAACCACTCAATTATGCTTCGGTTGTCGTGACCTTGGACAATGAAGATGGTTTTATTAAGGATGCGGGGCAAGTTATTAAGGTAGAACGCCATATCTACCGTAGTGGAGATAGCGAATATCGAATTGATGGTAAGAAAGTGCGCTTGCGTGATATACATGACCTGTTCTTGGATACAGGTTTGGGACGGGATTCCTTCTCTATTATTTCCCAAGGGAAGGTTGAGGAGATTTTTAATTCCAAGCCTGAAGAACGCCGAGCCATTTTTGAAGAAGCTGCAGGAGTTTTAAAGTACAAAACTCGTAGAAAAGAAACAGAGAGCAAACTGCAACAAACTCAGGACAACCTAGACCGTTTAGAGGACATTATCTATGAGTTGGACAATCAAATCAAGCCTCTTGCCAAACAAGCTGAAAATGCTCGGAAGTTTCTCGACTTGGATGGTCAGCGTAAGGCGATTTATTTGGATGTACTGGTTGCCCAAATCAAGGAAAATAAGGCTGAACTAGAGTTGACAGAAGAAGAGCTAACGCAGGTTCAGGAACTCTTGACTAGTTATTACCAAAAGCGTGAAGAGTTAGAAGAGGAAAATCAGACTCTTAAAAAGAAACGGCAAGATCTCCAAACTGAAATGGCCAAAGACCAAGGGAGCTTAATGGATTTGACCAGTTTGATCAGTGACTTAGAGCGAAAACTAGCCCTATCCAAACTGGAATCTGAGCAGGTAGCCCTTAATCAACAAGAAGCACAAGCACGTTTGGCGACTCTGGAAGATAAGAGAAAGGCTCTAAGTAAGGAAAAGGCTGAAAAAGAAGGGAATCTGGAACAGTTAGAGGAAAGTTTAGCTGAAAACAACAAGGAACTCAATCGTTTAGAAGCAGAATTGTTGGCATTTTCAGATGATCCTGACCAGATGATTGAGCTCTTACGTGAACGTTTTGTGGCACTTTTACAAGAAGAAGCGGATGTCTCAAACCAGTTGACACGAATAGAGAATGAACTGGAGAACAGCCGTCAACTATCTCAAAAACAAGCTGATCAACTTGAGAAACTGAAAGAACAACTGACTACAGCTAAAGAGAAGGCCAGTCAACAGCAGGCTGAGCTTGGAACTGCCAAGGAGCAAGTTCAGAAATTATTGGCAGACTACCAAGCTAGTGCCAAGAAACAAGAGGAGCAGAAAGTTTCTTACCAAGCCAAGCAGAGCCAACTCTTTGACCGTCTGGACAGTCTCAAAAACAAGCAAGCTAGAGCCCAAAGTTTGGAAAATATCCTAAGAAATCATAGTAATTTTTACGCGGGTGTTAAGAGTGTTCTTCAAGAAAAAGACCGCTTAGGTGGGATTATTGGTGCAGTCAGTGAGCATTTGACCTTTGATGTGCATTATCAAACTGCTTTGGAGATTGCACTTGGAGCTAGTAGTCAACATATCATCGTAGAAGATGAAAACGCGGCAACTAATGCCATTGATTTCCTCAAACGTAACAGAGCTGGTCGTGCAACCTTCCTTCCTTTGACAACGATTAAGGCTCGTACGATTTCTAGTCAGAATCAAGACGTTATCGCTGCAAGTTCAGGATTTCTGGGTATGGCAGATGAGTTGGTGTCGTTTGATAAGAGACTAGAAGCTATTTTCAAGAACTTGCTTGCTACGACGGCTATCTTTGATACCGTAGAACATGCGCGTACGGCAGCTCGCCAAGTTCGTTATCAGGTTCGCATGGTGACACTGGATGGGACAGAGTTGCGTACAGGTGGTTCCTATGCGGGTGGTGCTAATCGTCAAAATAACAGTATCTTCATCAAGCCAGAGCTGGAGCAATTACAAAAAGAAATTGCTGAAGAAGAAGCTGAATTGCGATCAGAAGAAGCGAGTTTGAAGACTCTGCAAGATGAGATGGCGGTATTGGCAGAAAGATTAGAAGCTATCAAATCTCAAGGTGAGCAAGCTCGTATTCAGGAGCAAGGCTTATCGCTCGCTTATCAGCAGACCAGTCAACAAGTTGAGGAACTAGAAACTCTTTGGAAACTTCAAGAAGAGGAATTAAATCGTCTTTCTGAAGGAGATTGGCAAGCGGATAAGGAAAAATGCCAAGAGCGCCTTGCCACCATTGCCAGTGAAAAACAAAATCTGGAAGCTGAGATTGAAGAGATTAAGTCTAACAAGAATGCTATTCAAGAACGTTATCAAAACTTGCAGGAACAGGTTTCTCAAGCGCGCTTGCTTAAGTCCGAACTGCAAGGACAGAAGCGGTACGAAGTTACTGATATTGAACGCCTAGGCAAGGAACTGGATAATCTGGATATCGAGCAAGAGGAAATCCAGCGTCTTCTCCAAGAAAAGGTTGATAATCTTGAGAAAGTGGATACGGATTTGCTAAGTCAGCAGGTGGAAGAGGCCAAAACTCAGAAAACAAACCTCCAACAAGGTTTGATTCGTAAGCAGTTTGAGTTGGATGATATCGAAGGCCAGCTGGATGATATTGCCAGCCATTTGGACCAGGCTCGCCAGCAGAATGAAGAGTGGATTCGCAAGCAAACACGTGCTGAAGCTAAGAAGGAAAAGGTCAGCGAACGCTTGCGCCATCTACAAGGTCAGTTAACAGACCAGTACCAGATCAGTTACACAGAGGCGCTAGAAAAGGCTCATGAACTGGAAAATCTCAATCTGGCGGAGCAAGAGGTTAAGGATTTAGAGAAGGCTATTCGTTCGCTGGGTCCTGTCAATTTAGATGCTATTGACCAGTACGAAGAAGTTCACAACCGTCTGGCCTTCCTCAATAGTCAACGAGATGATATTTTGTCTGCGAAAAACCTACTCCTTGAGACCATTACAGAGATGAATGATGAGGTTAAGGAACGCTTTAAATCAACCTTTGAAGCTATTCGTGAGTCCTTTAAAGTGACCTTTAGACAGATGTTTGGTGGAGGTCAGGCAGACTTGATATTAACTGAGGGCGATTTTTTAACAGCTGGTGTGGAGATTTCTGTTCAACCTCCAGGTAAGAAAATCCAGTCTCTCAACCTCATGAGTGGTGGTGAAAAAGCCCTATCGGCTTTGGCTCTGCTCTTCTCAATCATCCGAGTTAAGACTATTCCTTTCGTCATCTTGGACGAGGTAGAGGCGGCGCTGGACGAAGCTAATGTCAAACGTTTTGGGGATTACCTCAACCGCTTCGATAAGGATAGTCAGTTTATCGTCGTGACCCACCGTAAGGGAACGATGGCGGCAGCTGATTCTATCTATGGGGTTACCATGCAAGAATCAGGTGTTTCTAAGATTGTTTCGGTTAAGTTAAAAGACTTGGAAGAAACAATAGACTAGTTACTAAACGATAGCATCTCATAGGAGGTGCTATTTTTTAAAACTAAAATGTTAAATTTTCTCTTAAGGTCAGTTCAGGCGCAAAAAACGACATTTGGGATTTCCTCTTAGCGAAAAGACTTGCTCTATGATATAATAGTTTCATGATTACAACAGTACCTATTAAGAATGAAAAAGATATTGCAGTACCGGGAAAAACAGTCCTTGTACTTGGTTATTTTGATGGCATCCACAAGGGGCATCAGAAACTTTTTGAAGTAGCCAGTAAGGCTTCTATGAAGGATTATCTGCCAGTTGTCGTGATGACCTTTACAGAGTCGCCAAAACTTGCCTTACAACCTTACCAACCTGAGCTCATGCTCCATATTGTCAATCACGAAGAACGGGAGCACAAGATGAAGTGGCACGGAGTAGAGGCTCTTTTCTTACTTGACTTTAGTAGCAAATTTGCTAGTTTAACGGGTCAAGAGTTCTTTGATACCTACATCAAGGCTTTAAAACCAGCTATCATTGTAGCAGGATTTGACTATACGTTTGGTTCAGATAAGAAAACTGCGGATGACCTGAAGGACTATTTTGATGGAGAGATCATCATTGTTCCTCCAGTTGAGGATGAAAAGGGCAAGATTAGTTCCACACGGATTCGTCAGGCTATTCTTGATGGAGATGTCAGGGAAGTCAAGCATCTGCTCGGCACTCCGCTCCCATCTCGTGGGATGGTCGTTCATGGAAATGCTCGTGGGCGTACTATCGGTTATCCAACAGCCAATCTGGTTCTAAGAGATCGAACTTACATGCCAGCAGATGGTGTCTATGTAGTCGATGTAGAAGTACAACGTCAGAGATATCGTGGCATGGCAAGTGTGGGGAAAAATGTCACCTTTGATGGAGAAGAACCACGTTTTGAAGTCAATATTTTTGACTTTTCAGATGATATTTACGGTGAGACAGTCATGGTCTACTGGCTGGACCGTGTCCGTGATATGGTCAAATTTGACTCTGTAGAGGAACTGGTAGACCAACTCCAGAAAGACGAAGAGATTGCTCGGAACTGGAAGGATGGAGAGTCTGTTATCTAAGAGAACAAAGAAAAACTGAAGTATAGAAATATTTGGGAATACGAAGAGAAGAGCGGTCTCAATATATACTTAACATAGATTAGGGTAACACTCTTGCAACGACTATTTTGAGGGAAAAACTAAGGAATATGAAGATAGTCTATTTTTATCATTTCTTCATTTTACAGAAACCGAAAGTAAATAACTATTTTAAATATAAAATTTTGTGTCTTATCATAATTTTTTGAAAAAAGCTAGTAATTTGACTGAAAAAAATTTGCAATTCTCCACAAGAAAATATATAATATAGTTGAGATGGAAAAACGTTTTGTAAAAGGAGGTGCACATTATGTTCTTTGGATACTACTTCCGTTTTTGGTTCAGCATTTGGTGGCGTTAATAGAGGTTAGTGGTTGTTAAATTAAACTCAAATAGCTTTATGCCAGTAAGAAACTGAAATATTCAGTTTAATATGAGTTTTATTTTATCTAGTAAATCAACGTTTTCTATCACAACTCTATTGCAGTTAAGCTATGATATGTGATGATTGTCAACCCTATCTTGTTAACATTTTTATGGTCTCGAGAAATCTTATTTCTTGGGACTTTTTCTATTGTTTGAAAGGTTGTGTGTTGATTTTGTTGAACTAGGAGAACAAAAAAGACAAGCTACTTTGAAAAGTAATTTGTCTGTTGCTGGGTTATTTTTTATTGAAACACGCGATAAACGTAAGGATTTTCTGGTTTGTCTACTTTTGTGAAACTCTCAACTTCCAGTGTTGGGAGTTTTTGTTTGAGTTCTTTATGATAGTGGAGGGTCAGGGTTCCTCTAGCGGTAATCCAAGTATTGTCAGAATACTGGCGTGAGTTTCCCTTGGTCAGGAGTCCATATACACCAGAGTCTGCGATACAGTGGATGATTCCAAAGCGAAAGAGGAACTGGCTATCTGGATGGCTAGGATCGTTATAAACAAAGCCTGTAAATTCGATTTTCTTTCCTTCAAACTCTTGAGGATAGTCATAGAGAACTTCCATGACCTCCATATAGTTTTCATCTGTAACCTGAATGGTTGACTGGGAGAGGTATTTATCGGCTGTAGCCCTCATTTCCTTTTCATAAGCAGATTTGGAAAAATAGGTGCTGGTATCGGGTTTGAGGTATTGACTGGATGTTCCTTCGCTTGCCTGAATAGCAGTATCGATTCCCTCAGCAAGTGGGAAATAATAACCTTTGGCAGATACGGTTCTCGAGTCCAAACTTACTGTCGGAAAGGCAACTCCAATCAAGAGAGGTAGTGACAGTAAAATGATGCTGATTAATCTAGCTCGACGACTTTCCAAATGGCTGTGAGAATTGATTTTCTTGATCCAGATGTAGAATTGGACCAGAGCCAACAGAAGAGAAAGGATCATGGAAATATAGACTAGATAGGAATAGTGGAGGTTGATGTAGTGGCTGAGCTTGCCAGATAGCTGCAGATACAGGGTCAGAGCAAAATAACCTAGTAGAATGAAAAATCGGATCATAGCATCACTCCTATCATGTAAGAATAAAGCAAGACAAGCACTGTCACGATGCCCATGAATTGCCAGATGAAGCGCGCTTTGAGATAGTGTTTCATCATGAGGAGATTTTTGATATCAAGCATGGGGCCAATGACCAGAAAAGCAAGGACTGGCGCTAGGCCGAAGCTCGAGAGGAGAGAAGCACCGATAAAGGCGTCCGCCTCGCTACAAAGAGAGAGGAGAAAGGCTAGAAACATGAGCAAGAGAATCGCAAGGACTGGACTAGCACTGATAGAGGTCAAGATCCGAGTCGGGACATAGACCTGCACAATAGCCGCAAAGAGACAGCCAAAGACCAAGTAACGCCCCATATCGAAAAACTCATCAATAGCCTGTATAAAGATCTGAAAACCTTTTCTAGTGGGACTTAAGTGTGAAAAGTTGTGTTCATGGCAAGTGATAGGATTCTCTTTTTGAATGGGTTCCTTCCAGAAAAATCCTAGGAAAATTCCAAGCACCAAAGCAATTACAATAGCTCCCAGCGCTCGCAAAAAGGCAAGTTTTATTGAATTGCCAAAGGCAGAATATGTAGCGAAAAGAACGATAGGATTGATGATGGGAGCAGTCACCAGAAAGGGAACGGCCGTGTAGCTGGGCACTTTCTTTTCCAGAAAACGATTGATGATGGGAATGATTCCACACTCGCAGGATGGAAAGAGAAAGCCAATGAAGGTACCAAAAAAGATTCTCCCCCAACGATTGCGAGGAAGAAACTCATAAACTTTATCAGGTGTGATATAGACCTCAATCCACCCCGAAATCAGACTCCCAATCAGGACAAAAGGAAGGGCTTCAATCATGATAGAGAGAAAAATAGCCCCTGCTTGTAAGATACTAGGAGGAAGAGATTGGAAAACAGTCATCTATTTTTTATTCTCAACTTTTTCTTTTTTGTCTTTGTCATCTGGGAAAGTGACTTGTGTTAAGTCAGGAAGTTTTGCGAATTCTTCAAACATCTTGTCCAAGTCATCCGTTTTTGTAAATTTAACAGCCATGGGCCTACCTCTTTTCTACATTCTACCTCTATTATACTATTATTTTGTGGAAAAGGGATTATTTTGATAATCAAAGATGCAAAAACAGGTAAGGCAAAACAAGAGCTGTTCCTTATGGTATAATAGGTTTATGGATAAAAAATATGAAAAAATTTCCCAAGATTTGGGTGTAACCTTAAAGCAAATCGATACCGTCCTAAGTTTGACGGCTGAAGGGGCGACGATTCCTTTCATCGCGCGTTACCGGAAGGACATGACTGGTAGTCTGGATGAGGTGGCGATTAAGGCCATTATCGACTTGGATAAAAGTCTGACAAATCTCAATGACCGCAAGGAAGCTGTCTTGGCTAAGATTCAAGAACAAGGCAAACTAACTAAGGAATTGGAAGAAGCTATCTTAGCTGCCGAAAAATTAGCAGACGTAGAAGAACTCTACCTTCCTTATAAGGAAAAGCGTCGGACCAAGGCAACTATTGCCCGTGAAGCTGGACTCTTTCCTCTTGCTCGCTTGATCTTGCAGAATGTAGATGGCTTAGAGAAAGAGGCTGAGAAGTTTGTCTGTGAAGGATTTGCGACTGGTCAAGAAGCCTTGGCTGGTGCGGTTGATATCTTGGTCGAAGCCCTATCCGAAGATGTGACCTTGCGTTCACTGACCTATCAGGAAGTGTTGAGACACTCTAAAATCACTTCTCAAGTCAAGGATGAAAGTCTCGATGAAAAACAAGTTTTTCAGATATATTACGATTTTTCAGAGACAGTTGGCAACATGCAGGGTTATCGTACTTTGGCACTCAATCGTGGTGAGAAACTAGGTGTCTTAAAAGTCGGCTTTGAACATGCGACAGACCGTATTCTATCTTTCTTCGCTGCTCGTTTCAAGGTGAAAAATGCCTATATAGATGAAGTTGTTCAACAGTCAGTTAAGAAAAAGGTCTTACCTGCTATCGAACGACGCATTCGGACAGAATTAACTGAGAAAGCAGAAGAAGGAGCTATCCAACTCTTTTCTGACAACCTGCGCAATCTCCTCTTGGTTGCTCCGCTGAAAGGGCGCGTGGTTCTAGGATTTGACCCTGCTTTTCGTACAGGTGCCAAACTTGCTGTCGTAGATGCAACAGGGAAAATGCTGACGACTCAAGTCATTTATCCCGTTAAACCAGCCTCAGCTCGTCAGATTGAAGAAGCCAAAAAAGATTTGTCAGATTTGATTGGTCAGTATGGCGTGGAAATTATTGCCATCGGAAATGGAACTGCTAGCCGTGAAAGTGAAGCCTTTGTGGCGGAAGTTCTGAAAGATTTTCCAGAAGTGAGCTATGTTATCGTCAATGAAAGTGGCGCTTCTGTCTACTCTGCCAGCGAACTTGCTCGTCAGGAGTTTCCAGAATTAACTGTTGAAAAACGCTCTGCTATCTCTATCGCTCGACGTTTGCAAGATCCGCTTGCCGAATTGGTCAAAATTGATCCCAAGTCAATCGGTGTCGGGCAATACCAGCACGATGTCAGTCAGAAGAAACTGTCTGAAAGTCTGGACTTTGTCGTTGATACGGTGGTTAACCAGGTCGGTGTCAATGTCAATACAGCCAGTCCTGCTCTTCTTTCCCACGTAGCTGGACTCAATAAAACTATTTCTGAAAATATCGTCAAATATCGTGAGGAAGAAGGAAAAATCACTTCGCGCGCCCAAATCAAAAAGGTTCCTCGTCTAGGTGCCAAAGCCTTTGAGCAAGCTGCTGGTTTCCTCCGTATCCCAGAAAGTAGCAATATCCTTGATAATACAGGAGTTCACCCAGAAAACTATGCTGCAGTTAAGGAACTCTTCAAACGCTTGGATATCAAGGATTTGAATGAAGAAGCACAAAATAAGCTTAAGTCCCTTTCAGTCAAGGAAATGGCGCAAGAACTAGAACTTGGCCCAGAAACCCTTAAAGATATTATTGCAGACCTTCTCAAACCAGGTCGAGATTTCCGTGATTCCTTTGATGCTCCAGTTCTCCGTCAAGATGTTCTGGATATCAAGGACTTAAAAGTCGGCCAGAAGCTGGAAGGTGTGGTGCGTAATGTCGTTGACTTCGGTGCCTTCGTTGATATCGGGATTCACGAGGACGGCTTGATCCATATTTCCCACATGAGTCGCAAATTTATCAAACATCCCAGCCAAGTGGTGTCTGTTGGAGATTTGGTAACGGTTTGGGTTAAGAAAATCGATACCGAACGTGAAAAAGTCAATCTGTCGCTCCTCGCTCCAGATGAATCTAACTGAGTATGTTCAGTCTGTTTCCCTCGAAGACTTTGGTAGACCTTTTGCACACCAAGCCCAGTGGAATTCTCGTCTGCGAATGACAGGTGGACGATTTTTCCCTAAGGATGGGCATTTGGATTTTAATCCCAAGGTTTATAATGAACTAGGTTTGGAAGTCTTTCGCAAAATCGTGCGCCATGAGCTTTGTCACTATCACCTTTATTTTCAGAAAAAGGGGTATCGCCATAAGGACCGAGATTTTAAGGAACTTTTGAAAGAAGTGGATGGACTACGCTTTGTGCCACCTTTGAAAAGTCAGGATAGTTACCTAGTCTATCAGTGCCAATCTTGCCAGCAAACCTATCAACGCAAGAGAAAGATCGACACGAAACGCTATCGCTGTGGCGTCTGTCGAGGTAAACTCGTTGTCTTAAATCGGCCTAAGGACTGATGTTCTTGTTCCCGTTTTATGCTATATTACTTGTAAGAATACCGAAAGAGGAACAAATCATGAATACAAAATTTTATAAAATGAGACGAAATCGTATGGTGTCAGGAGTTTTAGCTGGTCTATCAGACAAGTGGAAACTTGATGTAACCCTAGTCCGCTTTCTCTTCGCCATTTTTACTGTGGCAAATTTTGGAATCGGAGTGATTATTTACATCATCCTTGCCTCTATCCTGCCAACTAAGGAAGAAATCGAAGCCGAAATGTACGGAACAGGACCACGCAAAATCAAAGAAGCACAACCAATCAATGATGATGATGGTTGGTTTTGGTGAAATTGAACAGGAAATATTTATTACTTTTACTTTTTTACTTAAAAGAAATAGCATAAATGACTGAAAATCCCTTGTGGCTAAATAGCCACAAGGGATTTTGGTATTTAATTATAATCTGTTTTGTCTTTAGAAAGACGAATTACCTGATCAGCCATTTTCCAAATACTAGGATTGTGAGTTGCGATGATAATTGTTCTATTAGCATTACGAAGTTCAAGGAGAATTTCCATAATTTCCTTGGAATTTTTTGGATCTAGCGAGGCGGTAGGCTCATCGGCTAAAATTAAAGGAGGATCTTTCAGGATAATCTTAGCAAGTGCTACGCGTTGAGCTTCACCACCAGATAATTCATAGATTTTTTGGTTGAGACTTAGATAATCCAGTCTGACAGCTTGTAGTGCTTGAAGAAGAAGTCTCTCTTTTTCTTGTTTCTTGTTCTGTTTTTTGCCAATCAGTCCCAGTTCAAGGTTTTCTCGAATGGTCTGACTTTCTAATAATCCGAAGTTCTGGAAGAGATAACCTAGCTCGTTACGATAGAATTCCTCATTTTTTAGAGAAGTCAAAGATTTTCCTTTGTAAACTATTTCTCCTTTGTCGAAAGTCTCTAGTTTTGCAAGCATATTGAGCAAAGTGGTTTTTCCACAACCACTGTCTCCTATCAAAGCATACACCATACCACTTTGAAAATTCAGATTCAAGTCTGAAAAAATAATACGAGAACCAAATTGTTTCCAAATATGTTGTAATTCAATCATACTATCCTCCTTTGATGATGCTAGCATAGGTTTTACTTTCCTTCTTATCACAAATCTTCAATAGAAGAACGGCTAAACTTGAAAAGCTGAAAAATAGGATCAGGGTAATCCAGATATTCTTAGAAATAATGAAAGCTAGACTACTTCCGAGAAAGAGAGCTGCTATTTGAGAAGTGATATATCTACTGTGTAATTCAAAGAAATAATAGCCTGCGATTTTTTTCAAGAATATAGTTTTGCGAAAGGCTTCAAAATAGAGCAGATTTAAACTTGTAAACAGCAAAATTGAAGTCAAAATAGCAAACATAGCACTCGCTAAGTTACTAAAAATTTCGATTTTAATTTTTTGATTTAACTGGAGATAGGTTTCCCTAGCAGACGATAGCTTTGAGACCATATGATCAAGTTGATAGTGTTTCAAAAGTTCTTGTGTCTGGTGGAGGTCTGTAAAATAGAGATATTCTAGATTTGTAAACCAGAAGATGGAGTACGCCTTGCCAAGTGCTTTAGGAGAAAGCACAAGAAAGATGGGATTTGATAACCATTGATCATAAGCAATATGGGCGGTATTATAGAGAAATACATCATTTTTTTGATTGGTATAAGCTATACTAACTTCGACAGTTTGATTAGACTTGCTACTGTATAATAGGTTGGTTAACTCTTGTTGCAAGGTTGATTTTATATCTTTTTCATTTTTTTGTAGTTCTTCTGGGAGTATGGCAAGAATCTGTCCATCTTTGAGGGTGTTGATTTTTTGAAAGATTTCTGATGTTAACTTTATACCTTCTTTTTTGAAGTAGTTAGGTGTTACATAGAGAATATTTTTTCCTTCCACACCATAAGGGTTATTTTCAGTTTCATTATGATTTGAGGTAGCTTGCTTAAGAGCTTGCTCAACTAGATTATGTTTAATAAGGAAGGCATCCTCATTATCTATAGCATGCTGAATAAAGTCAAACCATTTGTCAGCATTTGTCTGCAGTTCATCTAAATTTTTCATCTGACTGGAACGCCCTGTTTGAAGAGTAACAACATTGGAGCGTTGTTCCCAAGTAGCTTGTCCAGCCTCATTTTTCTCAAGGATATGATAGTAAGTAGACATACGTCCAAATCCTACAATAACCAGTAGAATGGCAAGTACCTGACCAAAGTAGAGAATGCGTAGAATTGACTTGATTGGTAATTTTCCTTTGATGATAGAGAGGAGATGGACTTTTTTTAAAGAAATGGTAAAAAGAAAGGCAATTAGAAGACTAAGTAAGAGAAGTAGGCTATTGTAAAGAATAAAAAGTATTCCTAGAAAAGTCTGAACTTCATAAGGATATCCCAAGGAAATGAGCAAGATACATGCTATCAGCAAAGCAGGTAGACCAAAAAGAAGGATATCAAGTCCGTCTCTTGCGAGAGAACGAAAGAAGAGATAGCTCAGCCGCTCTCCAGAAATCAATCGAATCCCTGACTGAGAAAGAGATTGAATCTGACCGATAACAATTAAAGCTAAGAAAGTCAGCAAAAAGATTAACATACTGATGAGCTGATCAGGTTGGGTAAAGATGGCCAGTACGAAGGATACTCTGTCATTTTCAAATGCATTTGCTTTTTCTAGTCCAAGTTCTTTCAGATGAGTAGCCAATTCTTGACTAGTTAGGGATCCGCTGATAATATTGTAGTTGTTGAGAAGATCGCTCTTGTGAATGCTTTCTTGACTTGCTGGAGGCATCCAGTCTGGGAGTTTCCCATCTCCAAAAACTTCGTAGTAAGTTTGTGATTTTCCATCACTATCTACTTCCCAAATGGTTCTTGCGATAAGACTATTATGTTTCCTAGCAAGACTATTTAATTCTTCTTTAACGGTAGAATAATCTGCTTGCCCACTTAATACTGCTGCACCCGGGAACAGGATTTGTGGAAGAGAGTCCTTCCAAAAGGACAGAGTGGCAATGAGAAAGAAAGTTAAAAGAAGATTGCTGATGAAGAGAAAAACACGTTTCATAGGAACCTCTTTCTAAAAAGAGGGGCTGAACCTCCCTCCTTATAGCAGTGATACGAATGATAGTTTAGCACTTTAAAAAATAATTAGCAGAAAGCCAATTCTTTTAAAAGATGTTAAAGAAAGCCTTTTCATAATTTAATTTTACTATTATTTTAAGAATAAAACAAGCAATGACAGGACTTCTTATAGTAGCTATTTTCAAAAAAATTCCTCAATCTTACAAAAATGTAAGATTAAAGTCTCTTTTGTAAGGTTAGGTTATGGCAGGCCGCCTTTTTTTACGATAAACTAGACTCATAAAGAACAAAGGAGCAACATCATGAAAAGAATCTTACAAAAGAAAACAAGAAAACCAAGTCAAAAAGACATCGAGCGTGTTCAACTGGGATGCGCTATGATGCAAGCACAGTTTCAATTGATGGGATATTAAGAAGGAGAAAATCATGACACTTTTAGATGTAAAACACGTTCAAAAAATCTACAAAACACGTTTCCAAGGCAACCAAGTAGAGGCCCTCAAAGACATTCACTTTACCGTAGAAAAGGGTGACTACGTTGCCATCATGGGAGAGTCTGGTTCAGGAAAGTCAACCCTGCTCAACATCCTGGCTATGCTGGATAAACCAACTCGCGGGCAGGTTTACCTAAACGGAACAGACACAGCAACCATTAAAAATTCACAAGCTTCGAGTTTCCGTCGTGAAAAATTAGGCTTTGTCTTCCAAGACTTTAACTTGCTAGATACCCTGTCTGTGAAGGACAATATCTTGCTTCCGCTAGTTTTATCACGCAAACCTATCACGGAGATGATGAAGAAATTGGTAGTAACCGCTGAAAATTTGGGTATCAACCAATTGCAAGAGAAGTACCCTTATGAAATCTCAGGAGGTCAAAAACAGCGGGTTGCAGTAGCACGCGCCATCATCACAGAACCTGAAATTCTCCTTGCGGATGAGCCAACAGGAGCCCTTGACTCCAAGTCATCTGCAGCCTTGCTCGATGTATTTGATGAAATCAATGAGCGTGGCCAAACCATTCTCATGGTAACTCACTCAACGGCAGCAGCCAGTAGGGCCAAGCGCGTTCTCTTTATCAAGGATGGTATTCTTTACAACCAAATCTACCGCGGAGACAAGACAGAGCGTCAGATGTTCCAAGAAATCTCTGATACTTTGACTGTTATGGCAAGTGAGGTGAATTAGTATGTTCCGATTAACCAATAAGTTAGCGGTTTCGAACTTAATCAAAAACCGCAAACTCTACTATCCCTTTGCTCTTGCTGTTCTCTTAGCAGTGACCATCACCTATCTTTTTTACTCTTTGTCACTTAATCCTAACATTGGCAAGATCCGAGGGGGAGAAACTATCTCTATGACCCTCGCTCTCGGTATGGTAGTTGTTACCATCGCTTCTGGAATTATTGTACTTTATGCCAATAGTTTTGTCATGAAGAACCGCTCCAAGGAGCTGGGTGTATATGGTATGCTGGGGCTTGAAAAGCGCCATTTGATCAGTATGGTTTTTAAGGAGCTTCTTATTTTTGGTTCCTTAACCTTGACTGCTGGTCTCGGCCTAGGAGCTCTCTTTGATAAGCTAATCTTTGCCCTTCTTCTGAAGCTGATGAAGATGAAAGTGGAGCTCGTTTCGACTTTCCAACCAATTGTCTTTATCCTAGTTCTCATCGTCTTTGGAGTTATCTTCCTAAGTCTAATTTTTATCAATGCCTTTCGCATCGCACGCATGAATGCCCTTCAGCTCTCTCGTGAAAAAGCCAGTGGTGAGAAAAAAGGACGTTTCTTAGGTTTCCAAACCATCCTAGGTCTGATTAGTTTGGGAGCAGGTTACTACCTAGCAGTAACAGTTGAAAATCCACTTTCTGCTGTTCTGATTTTCTTCGTAGCAGTCTTGTTGGTAATTTTGGGAACTTATCTTCTCTTCAATGCAGGGATTACAGTTTTCTTACAAATCTTAAAGAAAAACAAGACTTACTATTACCAACCCAACAACATGATTTCCGTATCTAATCTCATTTTCCGTATGAAGAAAAATGCGGTTGGTCTGGCAACGATTGCTATTCTCTCAACAATGGTCTTGGTGACTATGTCTGCTACAACGAGTGTCTTCAAGGCTTCAGAAACTTTCAAAAAGGTCATGAATCCACATGATTTTGGGATAACAGGACAGAATGTTGAAAAAGAAGACATCGAAAAACTCTTGAGCCAGTATGCTAGCGATAAGGGATTGACTGTAACAAAGAAAGAAGTCCTTACATACAGTAACTTTGGTGTGGCAAATCAAGAAGGTACAAAATTGACAATTTTTGAGAAAGGTCAAAATCGTGTTCAACCGAAAACTATTTTTATGGTCTTTGACCAAAAAGATTACGAGAATATGACGGGGCAAAAACTTGCACTTTCAGGTAAGGAAGTTGGATTGTTTACTAAAAACAAAGAACTTCAAGGACAAAAAGAACTGACTCTGAATGACCAGACCTACACAATCAAAGAAGAAATCAAAAAAGATTTTATTCTTGAACATGTCCCAAATCAGTACAATATTCTAACTTCGGACTATAACTATCTGGTTGTTCCTGACTTGAAAGCCTTTCTTGACCAACATCCTAATTCTTCTATCTTTAATCAATACTATGGTGGTATGAATGTGACGGCTAGCGAGGACGAGCAGCTTAAAATTGCAGATGACTATTCAAAATTCGTCAACAACTTTAATAGAGAATTAAACAAAGAAGGAAGCTATGTTTACGGAAGCAATCTGGCTGATAGCAGTGCGCAGATGAGTGCTCTCTTTGGTGGAGTTTTCTTTATCGGTATTTTCCTCTCTATCATCTTTATGGTGGGAACAGTCCTCGTTATCTACTACAAACAAATCTCTGAAGGCTATGAGGACCGTGAACGCTTCATCATTTTGCAAAAGGTCGGTCTCGATCAAAAGCAAATCAAGCAAACCATCAACAAACAGGTGCTAACTGTTTTCTTCCTTCCATTGCTATTTGCCTTCCTACACCTTGCCTTTGCATATCACATGCTTAGCCTCATCCTAAAAGTCATTGGTGTGCTTGATGCAACCATGATGTTGACCGTTACACTTTCCATTTGTGCCATCTTCCTCATTGTCTACGTTTTAATCTTTATGATTACCTCTAGAAGCTATCGCAAGATTGTGCAAATGTAAAAAAAGATACCTCGATATTTGTCGAGGTATTTCTTTATCTTAAATGCTAAAGAGTTGTCCGAACAGGTAAGTCACTCCCATGGTTAGAAGTCCGATACAGAGGTTACGGATCATAGCAGTTTTCGTAGGGGCCTTGCCTAGTTTAGCACTGGTATAGCCAGTGACGAGAAGGGAAAGGGCCACGATAAAAACAGTAGCAGGAATGCGATAGTCACTTGGAAAGATAGTGATAGAAAGCATAGGAGGAAGACTTCCCAGTACAAAGGCGATAAAGCTAGAGATTGCAGCATGCCAAGGATTGGTAAATTCTTCGTACTCGATACCGTATTTTTCCTCAACTAAGGCTTTGAGTGGATTTTTTAAAAAGGCCTTGTTGGTCAAAAGTTGTGCGGACGTTTCACACTCACCATTTTGCAGGTAAGCAGCATAGAGGGATTGTTTTGCAGATTCGATGTCCTTATCCAAGAGCAACTGTTCTCTGGCAACAGCGGCTTCTTCCGTGTCTTTTTGAGTGGATACAGAGACATATTCGCCACCTGCCATAGAAAAAGCACCAGCGAGAATAGCGGCCAATCCTGATAAAAAGATAATCCAGATATTGCTCGTCGCACTAGCAACACCGATAACGACTCCAGCGATGGAAATAATCCCATCATTGGCACCGAGAACACCTGCACGCAGGATATTGAGTCGGCCTGCAAAGTTTGCATCAATTTCATGTTTTATTTCAGTCATAGTCATCTCCTTTCTCTCCATTATAGAGAAAAGAATAGGGGAATACAAACTTTTTAAACTATCTGAAAAAAGTTCTACGATTCTAATTTTTAAGCGCTTTTCTAATTCTGCCGAAAAATGCTACTTCAAATTCTCAAATATTAAATTTTCTGACAATTTGTTGAAAAACTAAGGATATGAACGTTCAGAACCAATCGCTGAGAGTTTTGGTGAGTCAGATGTTAAGATTGACTTTCGTCTAGCAGACTATGTGGATGAAAATAAGACTGAGGAAGGTTGGTCAGGTTTCCACCGTATCGAGCGTATCCTTTGGGAAGAAAACACAACTAAGGGGACCGAAAGTTATGGTGATCAGCTTGTCAATGATATCAAAGAGTTGAAGGCTAAGGTAGCGACTGTTGAAGTAGATCACAAGATTATGTTGACTGGAGCAGTTGACTTGCTCAATGAAGTAGCAACAAGCAAGATTACGGGTGAAGAGGAAATCTACTCTCATACAGATTTGTACGACTTCCGCGCTAATATCGAGGGAGCTGAAAAGATATTCCAACTCTTTAAACCTTTACTAGAAAAATCAGATGCTGCTTTAGTTAAAGAATTAGAAGCTGATTTCAAATCTGTTAATAGCTTGTTGGACAAACATATGACAGACAAGGAACACTACAAACTCTATACAGATTTGACAAAAGAAGACACCAAAGAATTGGCTGAAGCCGTGACAAAACTTGGTGAACCTCTATCACAAATGGGCAAATTTCTTGATGGAGAATAAGCAGTATGACTAAGAAAGACGAAAAGTTTTTTGAGAAAAAAATGGACCGTCGAGAATTTCTAAAAAAAGCGGGTATTGGAGGTGCTGGTCTAGCACTTGGTCTCTCTGGTGCATCCGCTTTTTTAGCGCCTAAGCTAGACAAGCAGGAAAAAATCTCGTACGGTAATGAAAAGATTGACTTTTATGGGAAACACCAAGCGGGTATCACGACCCCTATGCAGAAGAATATCTATTTTGTTGTCCTAGATTTGCATACGACAGATAAAGATAAGATTATCCAGCTTTTTAAGGATTGGACAGGTTATAGTAACAAGTTGGTAGAAGGAGAATTGGTAAAAAAAGATGGTCAGAATGCCCTCTTGCCACCTAGTGACACTGGAGAAACCGTGGGACTAAATCCTCATCGTTTAACGCTGACTTTTGGTGTGTCTGCTAGTTTCCTGAAAAAGATGAATTTGGATCACAAGCGTCCTCAACTTTTTAGGGATTTTCCACCCTTTCCAAAGGAGCAACTGCGTGAAAAATATACTGGGGGAGATATTGTTATCCAAGCCTGTGCAGATGACGAGCAAGTTGCTTTTCATGCTATTCGCAACCTCATTCGTAAAGGGAGAAATGCAGTGACCCTCCGTTGGAGCCAATCTGGATTTGCTGCTATTGGGGATCGTATGGAGACACCACGCAACCTTTTTGGTTTCAAAGATGGAACAGCCAATGTGACCAAAGAAAAGGATTTTGATCGTGTTGTCTGGGCCGACAGCAAGGACTGGATGGAAAATGGATCCTATATGGCCGTTCGTCGCATCCAGATGTTTCTCGATACCTGGGATCGAACCAATCTTGAAGAGCAAGAAAATACCTTTGGTCGCTACAAGGAAAGTGGCGCCCCCTTTGGTAAGAAGAATGAGTTTGATGAAGTTGATTTGAGTCTTTTACCAGATGATTCGCATGTTCGATTAGCCAAAGAGGTAGATAAGCCACTCTTACGAAGATCCTATTCATACTCGGATGGAATTGATGATAAGACTGGACAATTTGACACAGGTTTACTCTTTATCTCTTTCCAAAAGGATCCAGATCATTTTGTCAAGGTTCAAACCAACCTCGGAGCTACAGACAAGATGAATGAGTATGTAACCCACATCGGTAGCGGTCTTTTTGCCTGCTTTGGTGGAGTAGAGAAAGGAGGCTATATTGGTCAGAAATTATTGGAAGACTAACATTTGTTTCTTGGCTTTGTCTTTTCTCTTGTTAGCTAGTTCTCCTGTCGGTGCGAAGGAAAGTCTGAGTTCTTATTTTGTAAAGATAACGGATGCCTCTCAGGCTTTAAAAAATGGAAATCAGGCAGAAGCCAAGGCCCTAGTTAGAGAAATGGCGATGGATTTTGAAACAGTAGAACATGCTGATTCGGATGCTGGAAAGGCTGTCAAGGAGAAACTTGCTCTGTCAGGGGAGATTAGTGAAGAAAATCTGACACAAATCTCTTCTGCCCTTCTAGCTTTTGAAAAAGAACAAAATCCAATAGATCTGAATGCGGAGAAGGAAAAACTTGTCAGTCGCTTAAGACCACGTTTTGAGACTTTGGATAAGGCAATTTCTTCAAAAGATATAGAGCAAGTCCGAGAAGCCTATAAAAAAATGAATTCAACTTGGACACTCAATGAAAGTGTCGTCCGCGATAACAGTACAGCTCATTATGGTCAAGTAGAAACAGCTATTTCTTTCTTACGCAGTAGTATTGAAACAGAGCCGACAGATGATGATGCTATCCAGTCTTCTTTTAATGACTTAAAAACTGCCATTGATAACTTCGTAGATGGTAAAGAAGTGGCGACAAGTTCCTCTAATCTAAGTCTCAAAGATGGCATTTCCCTTCTCAAAAAAGCCTTGGAAGAATTTAAAGCTGGAAACCCGACGGCAGGGGTAGCTACCATGAAAGAGTTTATCACAATTTGGCCAACAGTTGAAGGAACCGTTAGAACAACCAAACCTGCGCTCTACACCCGAGTGGAAAGCGAAAGTCCTGTAATCATGGTCAAGGGAAGTGAGAAGGAATATCAAGAAAAATTAGAAAAACTGATTGCGGATTTATCTCAAATTGATACCAATGCAAGCTACAATGCTTTTGATGCTATGCTCATTCTCCTACGGGAAGGAGTGGAGGCCCTCTTAATCGTCATGGCTTTGGTCACAACTCTAAAAGCAGCCAAGATGCGCAAAGGACTCAAGTGGGTATATGGTGGGGCCCTAACAGGTATCGCTGCGAGTCTAGTGATTGCATTTATACTACAAATTGCCTTTCCTGCTGTGACATCAGGTGCCAATCGCGAAATCATCGAAGGATCTGTTGGTATTTTTGCAGTAGTGATGATGATTTTGATTGGTATCTGGCTTCACAGTAAATCCTCGATCAAAAAATGGAATGACTTTATGGATTCGCAGATGAAAACTGTGACCAAGACAGGTTCATTCATTTCCATGTTTGCACTTAGTTTTCTAGCTGTTTTCCGTGAAGGAGCAGAGACCATTCTATTTTACGTAGGAATTTTACCGAGAATATCTCGTTTTGAGTTTATCCTAGGTATTTCTCTAGCTTTGTTAGTCTTGCTGATTATTGCATTTCTGATGAACAAGGCGAGTCAATTCTTCCTACCTCATAAGGTCTTCTTCCTACTGACGTGGATGATTTATGCTCTTGCCTTCAAGATGCTGGGGGTTAGTGTCCATGCTCTTCAGTTGACCAATATGGCTCCAAATCACTTAATATCAGGTTTCCCAACGATCGACCTATTGGGCATTTATCCAAGTTGGGAAGGTTTAGGAAGTCAGCTAGTCTTTTTGATAATTGTTTTGGTTGTCACATTGAGACAGGGTGAAAAGTAGATGGATACAAAAGAATTGACAATCGTTGAACATCTGATAGAATTTAGAAAGAGGTTCATTGCTGTTATAGCCTGCTTTTCTATAGTCTTCTGTGTAGCTTTATTGTTTGCTGATCAGCTTTATTACTACCTGACTCAGTCCTTTAATCAAAAGTTGATTGTATTAGGTCCAAATGACATTCTGTGGATTTATTTGCGCTTGGCGAGTCTGATGTCCTTTACCATTACGCTACCTTTTACAGTTTATCAGATTTGGAGTTTTATCAAACCAGGATTGAAAACAGAAGAAGCAAGAGCAATCTTTGCCTATATTCCAGCTAGTTTTATTTGCTTTTTACTTGGACTAGCCTTTGGATTCTACTTTGTAACGCCTGCCTTACTTCAAGTGCTTTTAGGTCTTGGGGAAGGATTATTTGAAACTCAATTAACGGCGCAGAACTACTTAGCCTTTGTTTTTCAAACAACCCTACCCTTGGGTTTCATCTTTGAATTGCCAGTCATCATCGCTTTTTTAACGTCGATTGGCTTGATTGGACCAGAGTTCTTAGTTACCTATCGCCGTTATGCATACTTTATTTTATTGGTACTAGCTGTTATCTTGACACCTGCTGATTTTATCAGTGATTTAGTCATGACAATTCCTTTAATCTCGCTCTATGAGCTTAGTATTGCAATTAGCAAGAGTATTGTAAAGAAAAAAATGAAAGGAGAAAAGAATGGGAATCTTACGTGATATCGGTGCTCCAGGATTGATTATCATTGTTCTAGGGGCACTCTTAATCTTTGGACCAAAACGATTACCAGAACTTGGTGAATCAATCGGTAAAATGCTGTCTGAGTTTAAGAAAGCAGTCAAAGGACTTAGTGACCAAGAACAGGAAAAATAATCTATTCCATCTTTTACAAATAAAAACAATAAAGTTAGGAACTGTATCTGTCTTTGCGAGATCGAACAGTATCCTAGCTTTTTATTGTGTTCCTAAAAACGTGTTTAAGTTTTCTTTAAGGTTTCTATTATATTCTAAAGAACTCTATATTAACCGAATGTTGAGTAAAAAATATAGAGTGAAATCTAATTTTATTTCTCAAATAGATAGTTTTCTGTCTTTTTTTCATGATAGAGGCAGATTGTGATATAATAGATGGTAATGAGTTTTTTAGAATAAACTAAAGGAGAATATATATGATCTATGCAGGAATCTTAGCCGGAGGAACTGGCACACGCATGGGAATCAGTAATTTACCAAAGCAATTCTTGGAGTTGGGTGATCGTCCTATTTTGATCCATACAATTGAAAAATTTGTCTTGGAGCCAAGTATTGAAAAAATTGTAGTTGGAGTTCATGGAGATTGGGTTTCACACGCTGAGGACCTGGTTGACAAGTATCTTTCTCTCCACAAGGATAGAATCATCATTACCAAAGGTGGTGCTGATCGTAATAGCAGTATCGAGAAGATTATAGAAGCCATTGATACCTACCGTCCAATTACTCCGGAAGACATCGTGATTACCCACGACTCTGTTCGTCCATTTATTACACTTCGAATGATTCAGGACAATATCAAACTTGCCCAAAATCATGATGCGGTTGACACAGTAGTAGAAGCGGTTGATACCATTGTCGAAAGTACCAATGGTCAGTTTATCACTGATATTCCAAATCGTGCTCACCTCTATCAAGGTCAAACACCTCAAACCTTCCGCTGCAAGGATTTCATAGATTTGTATGGTTCCCTATCTGATCAAGAAAAGGAAATCCTGACGGATGCATGTAAGATTTTTGTTATCAAAGGGAAGGATGTTGCCCTAGCTAAAGGGGAATATTCAAACCTTAAAATCACAACTGTGACAGATTTGAAAATTGCAAAAAGCATGATTGAGAAAGACTAAGGCTATGATTAATCAAATTTATCAACTGACAAAACCAAAGTTTATCAATGTAAAATACCAAGAAGAGGACATTGATCAGGAAAATCATATCCTTATTCGTCCAAATTATATGGCGGTTTGTCATGCGGATCAACGTTATTATCAAGGAAAACGCGATCCAAAGATATTGGCTAAAAAGCTTCCTATGGCGATGATACACGAATCTTGTGGAACTGTTATTTCAGATCCAACTGGGACTTATGAGGTCGGTCAAAGGGTAGTTATGATTCCAAATCAACCGCCTATGCAGAGTGACAAGGAGTTCTACGAGAACTACATGACAGGGACCTACTTCCTATCTAGTGGTTATGATGGCTTTATGCGAGAATTTGTCTCTCTTCCAAAAGACCGAGTTGTGTCTTATAATGACATCGAGGATACAGTTGCTGCCATTACCGAGTTTGTAAGTGTTGGTATGCATGCCATGGATCGTTTCTTGAATATCGCTCATAGCAAGCGAGAGCGCATTGCTGTTATCGGAGATGGTAGTTTGGCCTTTGTGGTTGCCAATATTATCAATTACACTCTACCAGAAGCAGAGATTATCGTGATTGGCCGTCATTGGGAAAAATTGGAGCTTTTCTCTTTTGCAAAAGAGTGCTACATCACTGATAATATTCCAGAAGATTTGACCTTTGATCATGGATTCGAGTGTTGTGGTGGCGATGGTACAGGCCCAGCTATCAATGATTTGATTCGCTATATTCGTCCACAGGGAACGATTCTCATGATGGGAGTGAGTGAATACAAGGTTAATATCAATACGCGAGACTCTTTGGAAAAAGGCTTGCTCTTGGTTGGTTCATCTCGCTCAGGACGCATTGATTTTGAGAAGGCCATTCAAATGATGGAAGTTAAAAAGTTTGCGAATCGTTTGAAAAATATTCTTTATATCGAAGAACCAGTGAGAGAAATCAAGGACATTCACCGTGTTTTTGCCACCGACCTAAATACTGCTTTTAAAACAGTATTTAAGTGGGAAGTGTAGAAGATGGAGGTTATTTGTGGAGAAACTCATCAAAGAAAAAATTTCTTCTTTGCTATCTGAAGAAGAGGAAGTCCTCAGTGTTGAACAACTGGGTGGCATGACGAATCAGAATTATTTGGTTAAAACAACCTCCAAACCCTATATTGTTAAGTTTTTCGGAAAAGGAACTGAAAAGCTCATCAATCGTCAAGATGAAAAATACAATCTTGAATTGTTGAAAGATTTGAATCTAGATGTCAAAAATTATCTCTTTGATATAGAGTCTGGGATTAAGGTAAATGAGTACATCGAATCAGCAGTAACTCTTGATTCCACTTCGATCAAGACCAAGTTTGAAAAGATTGCCCCTATTCTACAGACCATTCATGGATCTGGTAAAGAGCTAAGAGGAGAGTTTGCTCCGTTTGAAGAAATCAAAAAATACGAAGCTTTGATTGAGGGGAATATCCCTTACGCCAATTATGAAGCTGTGAGAAAAGAAGTCTTTTCGCTCGAGAAAAGGTTGGCTGATTTGGGAGTTGACAGAAAGTCTTGTCATATCGACTTGGTACCAGAAAACTTTATCGAGTCACCCCAAGGACGCATGTATTTGATCGACTGGGAATACTCTTCTATGAATGACCCGATGTGGGATTTGGCAGCTCTCTTTTTGGAGTCTGAATTTACAAATCAGGAAGAAGAAGATTTTCTAACCTACTATGAGAGTGACAAAACTCCAGTATCACGTGAGAAGATTCGTATCTATAAAATCTTGCAAGATACTATCTGGAGTTTGTGGACAGTGTACAAAGAAGATCAAGGCGCTGACTTTGGAGATTATGGTGTGAGTCGCTACCAAAGAGCTGTTAATGGTTTGACCTATTATGGAGGTTAGGATGAAGAATAAAAATGGTGTTTCTTTCGGTCTGCTCTCGGGTATCTTCTGGGGGCTAGGTCTGACAATTAGTTCTTATATCTTTTCGATTTTTACAAATCTTTCTCCTTTTGTGGTGGCGGCGGCACATGACTTCTTGAGTATCTTTATCTTGTTAGCTTTTCTTTTGGTAAAAGAAGGAAAAGTTCGACTCTCTATTTTTCTAAATATCCGAAATGTCAGTGTCATTATCGGAGCCTTGCTAGCTGGACCTATTGGTATGCAGGCCAATCTTTATGCGGTCAAATATATCGGAAGTTCTCTTGCATCTTCAGTATCAGCTATCTACCCAGCAGTTTCTGTTTTACTAGCATTTTTTATTTTGAAACACAAGGTATCTAAGAATACTGTGTTTGGTATTTTGTTGATTATCGCTGGTATTATTGCCCAGACTTACAAAGTTGAGCAGGTTAATTCTTTTTATATCGGAATTCTTTGTGCGTTAGTTTGTGCCATCGCTTGGGGAAGTGAAAGTGTTCTTAGTTCCTACGCCATGGAAAGTGAATTAAGTGAAATTGAAGCACTATTAATCCGCCAAGTAACCTCATTCTTGTCATATCTTGTCATTGTCCTCTTTTCTCATCATTCATTTGCAGAAGTAGCAGATGGACAATTGCTGGGTTTGATGTTAGTCTTTGCAGCATGTAATATGATTTCTTACTTAGCTTACTATATTGCTATCAATCGTCTGCAGCCAGCAAAAGCAACTGGTTTGAACGTAAGCTATGTCGTTTGGACAGTATTGTTCTCAGCAATGCTTTTAGGAACACCACTCGATATGGTGACCATTATTACATCGCTTGTTGTCATGGCTGGTGTTTATATTATTATTAAAGAATAAAGGAGAATAGCGTGAAAGCAATTATCTTGGCAGCGGGATTGGGAACTCGTCTGCGTCCTATGACTGAAAATACCCCCAAAGCCTTGGTTAAGGTCAACCAAAAACCCTTGGTAGAATACCAAATTGAATTCTTGAAAGAAAGAGGAATTGATGAGATTATTATCGTTGTTGGCTACCTCAAAGAACAATTTGACTACCTAAAAGAAAAATATGGTGTTCGTTTAGTCTTCAACGACAAGTATGCTGATTACAACAACTTTTACTCACTTTACCTTGTAAAAGAAGATTTAGCTAACAGCTATGTTATTGATGCGGATAATTATCTTTTCAAAAATATGTTTAGAAACGATCTTAAACGTTCAACCTATTTCAGTGTTTATCGTGAAGACTGTGAGAATGAATGGTTCTTGGTTTATGGTGATGACTATAAAGTTCAAGACATCATCGTTGATAGCAAGGCTGGTCGTATTCTGAGCGGCGTATCATTCTGGGATGCTCCAACTGCTGAAAAGATTGTTGGTTTTATTGACAAAGCATACGCAAGTGGTGAATTTGTTGATCTCTATTGGGACAACATGGTTAAAGACAATATCAAAGAATTAGATGTGTATGTCGAAGAATTAGAAGGCAACAGCATATATGAAATCGATAGTGTTAAGGACTATCAAAAGCTAGAAGAAATTTTATCTTCCATTAACTAAATAACATTAGAATCAGTAACAAAAAGACCCATTTTGGTCTTTTTTTGTTTGAAATGCACGAAAATAGAATTTAAAAAGATTGTTTGATAATGATTGTATTTACTAAACAAAACAAAATTTATAGAAAAATGAACAAAATAAAACAAAAACTATTGACAACGGTTTCATATGGTGTTATACTTATAACATAAAAAGTTAATTGAAAGAAGGAAAACTGTTATGGGATTAGATCATTTCTTTGACAAAAATCTCGTGTTTTGCTTAGAAGCGGATAATCAAGAACATCTCTTTAATCAGGTGGCAACTCTCTTGGAAGAACGAGAAATAGTGACTCCAACATATCGTGAAGCCTTGATCACGCGTGAAAAGTCATTTCCAACTGGCTTAGACATGGAATTTCTGGGAAAGGACTTGCCAAATGTAGCGATTCCTCATACAGATATTGTTCATAATCTAGCTGAGAAAGTGGTGGTTGTTCGATTAGAGAAACCAGTTACTTTTCACAATATGATTGCTCCTGATAGAGAAGTGGAAGTATCTCTACTCTTCTTTATCATTAACAATTCAAGTTCGAGTCAAACAAATATTCTTGCTCAGTTGATGGACTTTTTCACAGGAAATGGCCATCTGGAAGATTTATCAAAAATTTCTGAACCAGAAAAACTTTATGCTTATATCGCTGAAGCAACAGCTTAACTTTGTTTAATAAATAAAAATATAAATTGGAGGAAATCCTAATGATTAAAATTCTCGCTGCCTGCGGTGCAGGTGTAAACTCAAGTCACCAAATCAAAAGTGCTCTTGAAGAAGAACTCGCAAATCGCGGGTACGATGTTCACTGCGATGCAGTTATGGTAAAAGATGTGAATGAAGATCTTATCAAAGGATATGATATCTTCACACCAATCGCTGCAACTGACCTTGGTTTTGAGCCAGGAATTCCAGTAATTGAAGCTGGACCAATCTTGTTCCGTATTCCAGCAATGAGCGCTCCAGTATTTGATAATATTGAGGCAGCTATCAAAGAACACGGACTAAGTTAATTATTATTTTGTAAGATTCCATAAAAATAAAGGGAGGAACTATTATGGATGTCATTATCGAACTAGCCAATAAGATTTTCAAGCCAGTCTTGGAAATGGGTGGTCCTATCATCATGCTGATCATCTTGACAGTATTGGCCTTACTATTTGGAGTGAAATTCTCCAAAGCGCTTGAAGGTGGTATCAAACTTGCCATCGCCCTTACTGGTATCGGTGCTATCATCGGTATGCTCAACGGAGCTTTCTCAGCATCACTTGCGAAATTCGTTGAAAACACAGGTATTCAGTTGAACATCACTGACGTTGGTTGGGCACCGCTTGCTACAATCACCTGGGGATCTGCCTGGACACTTTACTTCTTGCTTGTGATGTTGATTGTCAACGTTGTGATGCTTGCAATGAAGAAAACGGACACACTTGACGTCGATATCTTCGATATCTGGCACTTGTCAATCACTGGTCTTTTGATCAAATGGTACGCAGACAACAATGGAGTTAGCCAAGGGGTTTCACTCTTCATCGCGACTGCTGCAGTTGTCCTTGTAGGTGTCTTGAAAATCATCAACTCTGACTTGATGAAACCAACTTTCGATGATCTTCTTAACGCACCAAGTTCATCACCAATGACTTCAACTCACATGAACTACATGATGAACCCAGTTATCATGGTTTTGGATAAGATCTTTGATAAAGTATTGCCAGGTCTTGATAAATACGACTTTGACGCTGCAAAATTGAACAAGAAAATCGGTTTCTGGGGGTCTAAATTCTTCATCGGTTTCATTCTTGGTATCGTTATTGGTTTGATGGGAACTCCACACCCAGTTGCTGGTGTAGAAGGAGCTGATAAATGGGAACTTGTTATTAAAGGTTGGTTGAGCCTTGGTTTGACTGCCGGTGTCTGCTTGGAGCTCTTCTCACTTATCGGATCTTGGTTCATCGCAGCCGTAGAACCACTTTCACAAGGTATTACAAACGTTGCTACTAAACGTCTTCAAGGACGTAAATTCAACATCGGTCTTGACTGGCCTTTCATCGCTGGTCGTGCTGAAATCTGGGCTTGTGCCAACGTACTTGCTCCAATCATGCTAGTAGAAGCAGTGCTTCTTTCAAACGTCGGAAATGGTATCTTGCCACTTGCAGGTATCATCGCTATGGGTGTGACTCCAGCTCTCTTGGTTGTTACACGTGGTAAATTGCTCCGTATGATCATCTTCGGAACACTCTTGTTGCCACTCTTCCTTCTTTCAGGTACTCTTATCGCTCCATTTGCAACTGAACTTGCGAAAGGTGTAGGTGCTTTCCCAGAAGGTGTGAGCCAAACTCAATTGATCACTCACTCAACTCTTGAAGGACCAATCGAAAAACTATTTGGTTGGGCAATCGGTAATGCTACAACAGGTGATATTAAAGCAATCCTTGGTGCAGCAGCCTTCCTTGTATTCTATGTAGGTATCTTTGCTTGGTATAGAAAACAAATGATCAAACGTAACGAAGAATACGCAGCAAATGCTAAATAATTCGCTCCTATAAAATGTAAATTGTGAAAACTAGGTTGTTAATTTCCTACATTGGGAGCGGCAACCTAGTTTTTTATATAAAGATCTAAAAATAGTTGGAGAACATTATGGTAATTGAAATAAAATCAGACCAGTTAACGGTTCAATTTAAAACCTTAGGTGGCGCCTTGTCGTCTATTAAGGACCGAGATGGCATTGAGTATCTGTGGCAAGGAGATTCCACTTACTGGAGCGGACAAGCTCCAGTACTCTTTCCAATCTGTGGTTCTTTAAGAGAGGATACAGCCTTCTATAGTCACGAAGATGGAACGGAGACGAAAGGAACTATTCCTCGCCATGGTTTGGTTCGTAAAAAAGAATTTGAATTAGTTGATCAAACAGAAAACAGCGTAACCTTTGCTATCGAAGATGATGAGAATAGCTATCAAAACTATCCTTATCATTTTCGTCTAGAAATCACTTATATCGTTACTGGCAAGACTGTTCGTACTCAATACAAAATCTTTAATAAAGAAACGAATAAAGTAATGCCATTCTTTATAGGAGGACATCCAGGATTTAATTGTCCTCTACTCGATGATGACGTCTATGAAGATTACTATTTAGAGTTTGAAAAAGAAGAGACTTGCTCTGTTCCACGTCCTTTCCCAGAAACGGGAATGTTAGACTTCCAAGATAGAAGTCCATGGTTGGATTCACAAAAGGAAGTGGACCTCAGTTACGATCTGTTTAGTGTTGATGCAGTGACACTCGATGAGTTACAATCCAGAACAATTGCCCTTCGTTTGCGCAAGCATGAGAAGGGATTAAAAGTACACTTCCAAGAGTTCTCAAATCTCATCATTTGGTCAACTTTGAATAAGGGACCTTTCATTGCCTTTGAACCATGGTCTGGCCTGTCAACATCTCTTGAAGAAGGAGATCATTTAGAAGATAAGAAAAACGTTCGTCTCTTGGAACCTGGTCAAGTGGATCAAATTGGTTTTGATATTGAAATCTTTTAGATTAAAAGATAAAACACAAAAACAAACATTTACTGTTGACTTTTTCCAAAAATAGGAGTATATTATGTTTGTAAGCAACAAATGGTGTTTGCAACAAACAAATAATCACTTGTTATATTCTCTTTCGCGGAAAAAGTTTGTTTACAGGAACTTGATTTCCTGGACTTGTATAAGGTGATATTCATCTCATTCAATCAAATTTGTCAATAAACTGCTAGAAAGTCTTTTGTAGGTAAACTGCTAACTATAAAAGTCTTTACTAGCCTAGAAAAATAAAAAGGAGTAAACAATATGTCTATTGTTATCGGTGCAGATGCTGCAGGTTTGAGATTGAAAGAAGTTGTGAAAGACTTCTTGGAAAAAGAAAACTTCCACATTGTGGATGTTACAGCTGAAGGTCAAGACTTTGTTGATGTGACTCTTGCTGTTGCTGCAGAAGTAAACAAAGAAGAACAAAATCTTGGTATCGTGATTGATGCTTATGGAGCTGGTCCATTCATGGTCGCGACTAAAATCAAAGGAATGGTTGCTGCAGAAGTATCTGACGAACGTTCAGCTTATATGACTCGTGGCCACAACAACTCACGTATGATCACTATGGGTGCACAACTTGTTGGTGATGAATTGGCTAAAAATATTGCTAAAGGTTTTGTTAACGGTAAATACGACGGTGGTCGTCACCAAATTCGTGTTGATATGTTGAACAAAATGTGCTAATTAGATTACAGTAAGAAAGGTAAGATAAAAATGAGAATTGCAATTGGATGTGACCACATCGTAACAGATGAAAAAATGGCGGTTTCAGAATTTTTGAAATCAAAAGGATATGAAGTCATCGACTTTGGTACTTATGACCACACACGTACTCACTACCCAATCTTTGGTAAAAAAGTTGGTGAAGCCGTTACAAGTGGTCAAGCTGATCTTGGGGTATGTATCTGTGGTACTGGTGTTGGTATCAACAACGCTGTAAATAAAGTTCCAGGAGTTCGTTCTGCCTTGGTTCGTGATATGACAACAGCTCTTTATGCAAAAGAACAGTTGAACGCTAACGTTATTGGTTTTGGTGGTAAAATCACTGGCGAATTGCTCATGTGCGATATCATCGAAGCTTTCATCAATGCTGAATACAAACCATCAGAAGAAAACAAAAAATTGATCGCTAAAATCGAGCACGTTGAAACTCACAATGCTCATCAAGCAGATGCAAACTTCTTTACAGAATTCCTTGAAAAATGGGATCGCGGTGAATACCACGACTAAGAGGTGACGCATGATTTTAACAGTCACAATGAATCCATCCATTGATATTTCTTATCCTTTGGATGAATTGAAAATTGACACTGTCAACCGTGTGGTGGACGTGACCAAGACAGCTGGTGGTAAAGGGCTCAATGTTACACGAGTTCTTTCAGAATTTGGTGATTCTGTTGTTGCTACTGGTTTGGTCGGTGGTAAACTTGGTGAGTTTTTAGTAGAGCATATCGATGATAAAGTAACGAAACGTTTCTTCTCCATTCAAGGAGAGACTCGTAACTGTATCGCTATTCTACACGGAGACAACCAAACAGAAATTCTTGAGAAAGGGCCTGAAGTTCTAGAACAAGAAGGTCAAGATTTCTTGGCTTATTTCAAAGAACTTCTTAATACTGTAGAAGTAGTAGCTATTTCAGGTAGTCTACCAGCAGGTCTTCCAGTTGATTACTATGCGAGATTGGTAGAGCTTGCTAATCAAGCAGGCAAACCAGTTGTTCTGGATTGCTCAGGTGCAGCTCTTCAGGCAGTTCTTGAATCACCACACAAACCAACAGTTATCAAACCAAATAACGAAGAATTGTCTCAGCTTCTTGGGAAAGAAGTTTCTGAGGATTTGGATGAATTAAAAGAAGTTCTTCAAGAGTCTTTATTTGCAGGGATTGAGTGGATTATCGTTTCACTTGGAGCAAATGGTGCTTTTGCAAAACATGGGGATACTTTCTACAAGGTAGATATTCCAAGAATTCAGGTAGTTAATCCTGTCGGATCTGGAGATTCTACTGTTGCAGGTATTTCATCAGGCCTTCTTCATAAGGAATCTGATCAAGTACTTCTTATCAAGGCAAATGTCCTTGGTATGCTCAATGCTCAAGAAAAGATGACAGGTCATGTCAATATGGCTAACTATAAAGGTCTATATGATCAATTAATAGTAAAAGAGGTATAAAATGGCTTTAACAGAACAAAAACGCAGATATTTGGAAAAACTCTCTGACGAGAACGGCATTATCTCAGCTCTTGCCTTTGACCAACGTGGTGCTTTGAAACGCCTCATGGCTCAATACCAAACAGAAGAGCCAACAGTAGCTCAAATGGAAGAACTCAAAGTCTTGGTTGCAGATGAATTGACCAAATACGCATCCTCTATGCTTCTCGACCCAGAGTATGGTCTTCCAGCTACAAAAGCGCTTGATGCCAACGCCGGCCTTCTCCTTGCTTATGAAAAAACTGGCTACGACACAACAAGCACTAAACGCTTACCAGACTGCTTGGATGTTTGGTCTGCCAAACGCATCAAGGAACAAGGTGCGGATGCTGTCAAATTCTTGCTTTACTATGACGTAGACAGCTCTGACGAACTCAACCAACAAAAACAAGCCTACATCGAACGCATCGGTTCTGAATGTGTGGCGGAAGACATTCCATTCTTCCTTGAAATCCTCGCTTACGATGAAAAAATCGCTGACGCAGGTTCTGCAGAATATGCTAAAGTAAAACCACACAAAGTTATCGGTGCCATGAAGGTCTTCTCAGACCCACGCTTCAACATCGATGTCTTGAAAGTAGAAGTTCCAGTCAATGTGAAATACGTTGAAGGCTTTGGCGATGGTGAAATCGTGCATACACGCGAAGAAGCGGCAGCCTTCTTCAAAGCGCAAGATGAAGCGACTAACTTGCCATATATCTACTTGAGTGCAGGTGTATCAGCTAAACTCTTCCAAGATACACTTGTCTTTGCCCACGAATCAGGCGCAAACTTCAACGGAGTTCTTTGCGGCCGTGCAACCTGGGCAGGATCAGTTGAAGCCTACATCAAAGACGGTGAAGCAGCAGCTCGTGAATGGTTACGCACAACTGGATTTGAGAACATTGACGAACTTAACAAGGTTCTCCAAACCACAGCGACTTCATGGACTGAACGCGTGTAAGAAGCTCCTCCTAGTTTAGGAACATAAATCTAAAAAATTTAAAAAAAGTTGAATGTAAAGGTTTACAAACAAACTGACTTGTGCTATACTTAAATCACAAGTTAATACAAGGTGAGTGTTACTAAGTAATATTAGGCATGATCACAGATGGATTAGAAATCAATTGATTTTCTAGTTCATTTGTGGTCATTTTTTATACTCATATACCTTTAAGATATAAAAGGAGGTTGCCATGTATCGAATTCAAAATCCAATGAATCACAACGTCTCGCTTGTCAGGAATGATAAAGGAGAAGAAGTGATTGTGATTGGTAAAGGGATTGCATTTGGAAAGAAGAAAGGGGATTTGATTGCTGAGAACCAAGTAGAGAAGATTTTTCGGATGAAGACAGAAGAGTCCAGAGAAAATTTTATGGCTCTGCTCAAAGATGTTCCGCTTGATTTTATCACAGTAACTTATGAGATCATTGATAATCTTTCTAAGAAATATCACTATCCGATTCAAGAGTATCTCTACGTGACCTTGACAGATCATATTTACTGTTCTTATCAAGCTCTAACACAAGGAAGGTACAAGGATAGCAATCTGCCAGATATTTCTGCCAAGTATCCTGTAGCTTTTCAAATCGCAAAGGAAGCCTTTGAAATCTATCGTCAGAAATTGACAGATCATTTCCCTGAAGATGAGATTATTCGGATTGCTTATCATTTCATCAATGCCGAAGGGGAAAATGAAGTTCAAGTGGTTGAGTCGATAGATAAGAGGAAAGAAATTCTCAGGAATGTTGAAGAAGTGCTGAAGAGTTACGCTATTCAACGAACCAAAGAGAATAATCATTTCTATGATCGCTTTATGATTCATCTCAACTATTTTTTGGATTATTTAGACCGATCCAGAGATGATAATCAATCGCTTCTGGATATGGAAGACCATATCAAACAATCCTATCCAAAGGCATTTGAGGTCGGTTCCAAGATCTATGATGTGATTACGCAACATACTGGTCTTGATTTGTATAAGAGTGAGCGAGTTTATCTAGTTCTACATATCCAGCGTTTATTGTCATAAAAATTATTTAAAACTGTATAAGGAGGATTCTATCATGAATAGAGAAGAAGTAACATTGTTAGGTTTTGAAATCGTAGCCTATGCTGGCGATGCTCGTTCGAAACTATTGGAAGCCTTGAAGGCTGCTGAAGCTGGTGATTTTGCGAAAGCAGATGCTCTCGTGGAGGAAGCTGGTGGCTGTATCGCCGAGGCTCATCACGCGCAAACAAGTCTATTGACCAAGGAAGCAGCTGGTGAGGACTTAGCTTATAGTGTAACCATGATGCATGGCCAAGACCACTTGATGACAGCTATCTTGTTAAAAGACTTGATGCACCATTTAATCGAACTCTACAAGAGAGGAGTTAAGTAATGAACAAACTAATTTCATTTATTGAGAAAGGAAAGCCTTTCTTTGAGAAACTATCTCGTAATATCTATCTTCGCGCTATTCGTGATGGTTTCATTGCAGGTATGCCTGTTATTCTCTTCTCAAGTATCTTTATCTTGATTGCTTTTGTACCAAACTCATGGGGCTTTAAATGGTCTGATGAAGTTGTAGCCTTTCTAATGAAACCTTACAGCTATTCAATGGGTATTTTGGCTCTCTTGGTAGCTGGTACAACAGCTAAGTCATTGACCGACTCAGTAAACCGTAGCATGGAGAAAACCAATCAAATCAACTATATGTCAACCCTTTTGGCTGCGATTGTTGGTTTGTTGATGTTAGCAGCTGATCCGATTGAAGGTGGCTTTGCGACAGGTTTCCTTGGGACAAAAGGTTTGCTTTCAGCCTTTCTTGCTGCCTTTGTTACCGTAGCAATTTATAAGGTTTGTGTTAAGAACAACGTTACCATTCGTATGCCTGACGAAGTTCCACCCAATATCTCACAAGTTTTTAAAGATGTGATTCCATTCACTCTTTCAGTTGTTTCTCTTTACGTCCTTGATTTACTGGCTCGCCAATTTGTTGGTGCCAGCGTTGCAGAATCAATCGGTAAATTCTTTGCACCATTATTCTCTGCTGCTGATGGTTATCTAGGTATTACCATTATCTTTGGGGCCTTTGCCTTCTTCTGGTTTGTTGGTATCCACGGTCCTTCCATCGTCGAGCCTGCGATCGCAGCGATTACCTATGCAAATGCTGAAGTCAACTTGAACCTTCTCCAACAAGGGATGCATGCAGACAAGATCCTTACTTCAGGTACACAAATGTTTATCGTTACCATGGGTGGTACGGGTGCGACACTGGTTGTTCCATTCATGTTCATGTGGTTGACCAAATCGAAACGAAACCGTGCAATCGGACGTGCATCAGTAGTTCCAACTTTCTTTGGTGTAAATGAACCAATTCTGTTTGGTGCACCACTTGTCTTGAACCCAATCTTCTTTATTCCCTTCATCTTTGCGCCAATCGCAAACGTATGGATTTTCAAATTCTTTATCGAAACGCTTGGCATGAACTCATTTACTGCCAACCTTCCTTGGACAACACCAGGTCCACTTGGTATTGTTCTCGGTACAAACTTCCAATTCTTGTCATTTGTACTTGCTGCTTTGTTAATCCTTGTAGACGTAGCCATCTACTATCCATTCCTCAAGGTTTATGATGAACAAATCCTTGAAGAAGAACGTTCTGGTAAAGCTAATGATGAATTGAAAGAAAAAGTAGCTGCAAATTTCAATACAGCTAAAGCGGATGCGATTCTTGAAAAAGCAGGTGTAGAAGCAGCGCAAAACACAATCACTGAAGAAACAAATGTCCTCGTTCTCTGTGCTGGTGGAGGTACAAGTGGTCTCCTTGCAAATGCTCTAAACAAGGCAGCTGCAGAGTACAAGGTTCCTGTTAAAGCAGCAGCTGGTGGCTATGGAGCTCACCGTGAAATGTTGCCTGAGTTTGATCTGGTTATCCTTGCTCCTCAAGTAGCTTCAAACTTTGAAGACATGAAGGCCGAAACCGACAAACTTGGTATCAAACTTGCCAAGACAGAAGGTGGCCAATACATCAAACTAACTCGCGATGGAAAAGGCGCTCTTGCCTTTGTTCAAGCGCAGTTCGAAGAATAAAAGATAAATAGCGAAGAAGTGAGATGGAGGAACTCCTCCCAACTATATCCCCATCTCATTTCTATTTCTTGAAAGGTGAATCAAATGACAAAAACACTTCCAAAAGACTTTATCTTTGGCGGAGCAACAGCAGCCTATCAAGCAGAAGGTGCGACCAATACCGATGGTAAAGGACCGGTTGCCTGGGACAAATACCTCAAAGATAACTACTGGTACACTGCTGAACCAGCCAGTGATTTCTATCACAAATACCCAGTTGACCTCAAACTTGCAGAAGAGTATGGTGTCAATGGTATCCGTATTTCAATCGCTTGGTCACGTATCTTTCCAACTGGTTACGGGAAAGTCAATGCCAAGGGAGTTGAGTTCTATCACAAGTTGTTTGCAGAATGTCACAAACGGCATGTTGAGCCCTTCGTGACTCTCCATCACTTTGACACGCCAGAGGCGCTTCATTCAAACGGAGATTTCCTGAACAGAGAAAACATTGATCACTTTGTGGATTATGCGGCCTTCTGTTTTGAAGAATTTCCAGAAGTAAACTATTGGACAACATTCAATGAAATTGGACCGATAGGAGATGGTCAGTATTTGGTTGGGAAGTTCCCTCCAGGTGTCCAGTACGACCTTGCCAAAGTCTTCCAATCTCATCACAATATGATGGTGTCGCATGCGCGTGCAGTCAAGCTATATAAAGATAAAGGCTATAAAGGTGAAATTGGTGTGGTTCATGCCCTGCCTACTAAGTACCCTCTGGATCCAGATAATCCAGCAGATGTTCGTGCAGCCGAGTTAGAAGATATTATCCATAACAAGTTTATCCTAGACGCGACTTATCTAGGACGATATTCCGAAGAAACCATGGAAGGTGTCAACCATATCTTAGCAGTCAATGGTGGAAGTTTAGATCTGCGTGAAGAAGACTTCGCTGTGCTAGAAGCTGCAAAAGACCTGAATGACTTCCTTGGAATTAACTACTACATGAGTGATTGGATGCAAGCCTTTGATGGCGAAACAGAAATCATTCATAACGGTAAGGGTGAAAAAGGAAGCTCTAAGTATCAGATTAAGGGAGTTGGACGTAGAGTGGCGCCTGACTATGTCCCACGTACGGACTGGGACTGGATTATCTATCCTCAAGGTTTGTATGATCAAATCATGCGCGTGAAGAAAGATTACCCAAATTACAAGAAAATCTACATCACAGAGAATGGTCTCGGATACAAAGATGAGTTTGTGGATGGGACAGTCTACGATGACGGACGGATTGATTATGTTAAGAAACATATGGAAGTGATTGCAGATGCCATCTCTGATGGAGCCAATGTCAAAGGCTACTTTATCTGGTCGCTGATGGATGTCTTTTCTTGGTCAAATGGTTACGAAAAGCGTTACGGCCTCTTCTATGTTGATTTTGAAACCCAGGAGCGCTATCCAAAGAAATCAGCTCACTGGTACAAGAAACTAGCTGAGACACAAATTATTGATTAAAATTCAACAAAAATTCCCCGCCAAAAGGCAGGGGAATTTTTATGGTTTTGATAAAAGAATGGTTGTTTGTTTCGACAGGTCTTCAAATGTTTCTTGACTCAGTTTAGAATCTGAAACGATGGTATCAATTTCTGAGATATTGTAGAAATTGTAAAAATCAAACTTATTAAACTTACTGTGGTCTGCCAGTAAGTATTTTTTATTGGCATTGTTCAAGGCGATTCGTTGTACCTCGCCCTCTTCTTCACTGAAAGTAGCAATTGCCTTATCCTTAATACCGTTACAGCTTACAAAAGCTTTAGAAAACTGAAGATTGGCTAAATCCTGCAGTGTAAGTGTTCCCACAAAAGCTCCAGTGATAGAGCGATAATTTCCACCAATCAAAATCAAATCTGTTAGTTTTCGTTCGTTTAGGATTAGAAAAACTGGAAGACTGTTTGTTACAACACGAATATTATCAATTGGGAGCTCACGAGCAAAACATTCTAAGGTTGTTCCTGGTCCGATAAAAATAGTTTCACCTTCGTCAATCAAATGACCAGCAAAACGACTGATTTCTTGTTTTTCAGCAATCTGCAAGCCTTGTTTTTCGACGTTTGAGCGTTCGTTGTTTAAGAGAGAACCTGTACGAAGTTTTTCAGCGCCACCGTGCACACGAACCAGCAAATCCTTGTCTGCTAGTTCTTGTAAATAGCGGCGAGCTGTCATATCTGACACATCAAGACTCTCCATAATCTCTTTTACAGTAATAGTGCCTTTTGTGTTTACTGCTTCTAGAATACTATCTAGTTTTTCTTGCTTTAGCATCCTTATCACCTCGATTTCTACTATTATTATCTTACCATAAAACGCTCAATCAATCAAATAGAAAAAAACAAAATAAAACAAAAACAAAAATATCATGGTTGTTTTAAACAAACCATGATATTTTGAATGTTTGGTCAAATTAGTCCAAACCGTAGTTGTAATCCTCGTCTTGCATGGCTTCAACTTCACCAAGGAGGTAACCATTTCCGACTTGAGAGAAGAAGTCGTGGTTAGAAGTTCCTGTTGAAATACCGTTCATGACGATAGGATTGACATCATCAGCTGAATCTGGGAAGAGTGGATCTTGTCCTAGGTTCATAAGAGCCTTATTGGCATTGTAACGAAGGAAGGTTTTGACTTCTTCGGTCCAGCCAACACCGTCATAGAGGCTTTCTGTATAGCCCTCTTCGTTCTCGTAGAGGGTGTAGAGCAGGTCGTACATCCATTCTTTGAGCTTTTCTTGCTCTTCTTCAGGTAATTCATTGAAACCAAGTTGGAATTTGTAACCAATATAAGTTCCATGAACAGACTCATCACGAATGATCAGTTTGATGATTTCCGCAACGTTGGCCAGTTTGTTGTTACCGAGATAGTAGAGGGGTGTAAAGAAACCTGAGTAGAAGAGGAAGGTTTCAAGAAAAACACTGGCAACTTTCTTTTCAAGTGGGCTACCATTGAGGTAGATTTCATTGATAATTTCCGCTTTTCTTTGTAGGTAGGGGTTAGTGTTGGTCCATTCAAAGATTTCTTCGATTTCAGCCTTGGTATTCAAGGTTGAAAAGATAGAAGAGTAAGATTTTGCGTGGACAGATTCCATAAACTGGATGTTGTTGAAAACAGCTTCCTCATGCGGTGTACGGATGTCTGAGCGAAGCGCTTGAACCCCTGTTTCTGATTGCATGGTATCCAAAAGGGTCAAACCACCAAAGACTTTTCCAACCAAGTCTTTTTCTTTGTTTGATAGTTTTCTCCAGTCATCAAGGTCATTTGACAAGGGGATACGAGTGTCGAGCCAGAATTGCTCCGTCAACTTTTCCCAAGTTGATTTGTCGATGACATCTTCGATGGCATTCCAGTTAATGGCTTTGTAGTAAGTTTCCATTTGAAATCTCTTTCTGTGTTTAGTATTGCGAACTCACAATTATTTCTATTTTATCATAGTCTGAGAAGAGTATCGCACAAAAAGTCGGAAGACCGACTTTTTAGTTTTTCATAGTATTTAAGATACTTATCAAGTTTTGCATGGCGGGTAATTTAATCAGTAGTCTGAGAAAATGTGGTTGCCTCAGATAAAAATTAAATCACACAACTTTCACATTGGTTAGCACCAACTTCCCCACCGTCGTCTGTAAAGGTACGGACGTAGTAGATAGACTTGATACCCTTGTTAAAGGCATAGTTACGAAGGATTGACAAGTCACGTGTCGTTTGTTTGTTTTCTTTCTTCCATTCGTAAAGACCTTTTGGAATGTCACTACGCATGAAGAGAGTGAGTGAAAGTCCTTGGTCCACGTGTTCAGTTGCAGCCGCGTAAACATCAATCACCTTACGCATATCCATGTCGTAGGCAGAAGTGTAGTAAGGAATCGTTTCTGTTGACAAACCTGCAGCAGGATAGTAGATCTTACCGATTTTCTTCTCTTGGCGTTCTTCGATACGTTGCGTAATCGGGTGGATAGAAGCAGAAACATCGTTGATGTAGCTGATAGAACCATTTGGAGCAACAGCTAGACGGTTTTGGTGGTAAAGACCATCTGCTTGAACCTTTTCGCGAAGTTCCGCCCAGTCAGCAGCGCTTGGAATAAAGACATCTTTGAAGAGTTCTTTAACACGGTCTGATTTTGGAACAAACTCGCCTGTCACATACTTGTCAAAGTAGCTACCGTTAGCGTAGTCTGATTTTTCAAAGTTGTGGAAGGTGATACCACGCTCGCGCGCGATATTGTTTGATTCTACCAAGGTCCAGTAGTTCATAAGCATAAAGTAGATGCTTGTAAATTCAATTGACTCAGGTGATCCGTACTCAATCAGTTGTTGGGCAAGGTAACTATGAAGTCCCATGGCACCAAGGCCAAAGGTGTGAGCCAAGCTATTTCCGTGGTCGATAGTAGGGACAGCTACGATGTGTGAACTATCTGTAACGAAAGTCAAAGCACGAACCATCGCGCGGATAGAACGACCAAAGTCAGGTGAGGTCATCATGTTGACCACGTTTGTTGAACCAAGGTTACATGAAACGTCTGTTCCCATTTGAAGGAATTCTTGAGCATCGTTGATCAAGCTTGGTTCTTGAACTTGAAGAATCTCAGAACACAAGTTACTCATGATGATTTTCCCATCAATTGGATTTGTACGGTTAGCCGTATCAATGTTGACCACATAAGGGTAGCCAGATTCTTGTTGCAATTTAGAGATTTCCGTTTCCAAATCGCGTGCCTTGATTTTTGTCTTGCGGATGTTTGGATTTGCGACCAATTCATCGTATTTTTCAGTGATGTCAATATAGTTGAATGGCACACCATACTCAAGCTCTACAGAGTAAGGGCTGAAGAGGTACATTTCTTCATTTTTACGAGCCAATTCGTAGAATTTATCAGGCACCACAACACCAAGTGAAAGGGTCTTTACACGAACTTTTTCATCAGCATTTTCTTTCTTAGTTGATAGGAAGGCGATGATATCTGGGTGAAAGACGTTGAGGTAGACAACCCCAGCACCTTGACGTTGACCTAATTGGTTTGAGTAAGAGAAGCTGTCTTCAAAAAGCTTCATAACTGGTACGACACCAGAAGCAGCACCTTCATAACCCTTGATAGGAGCTCCAGCTTCACGAAGGTTGCTGAGGGAAATTCCCACACCACCACCGATACGTGAAAGTTGAAGAGCAGAGTTGATAGAACGGCCGATAGAGTTCATATCATCAGTTACTTGGATCAAGAAGCAAGATACCAACTCCCCACGACGAGCACGACCTGCGTTCAAGAAGGAAGGAGTAGCTGGTTGGTAGCGTTGGTGGATGATTTCATTGGCAATATCAGTCGCAATTGTTTCATCACCGTCAGCAAAATAAAGCGCATTAAAGAAGACACGGTCTTCCATGCTTTCAAGGTAATATTCACCGTCATTAGTCTTCAAGGCGTACTGATTGTAAAACTTATAGGCAGCCATGAATGATTTGAATTGGAAGTTTTGGTCCTTGATAAATTGATGCAATTCTTCCAAAAACTCTGGACGGTACTTCTTGAGAAATGCAGTTTCAATATAGTTATGTTCAATAAGGTAGTTGATTTTATCAGTGATTGAATCAAAAACCATAGTGTTTGGAGCCACATTTTCTTTAAAGAATGCATCCAAGGCTTCCTTATCTTTATGAAGCATGATTTGTCCATTAACAGGACGGTTGATTTCGTTATTGAGACGGAAGTAAGTTACGTCCTCAAGATGTTTTAATCCCATAAAAATTCCCTTATCTAATTACAAAAGAAAGGCCTCTAAGTTAGCCCTAGAAGCGAGTTTCTTCTGGATGATGTACTAAGATTATGCTAATTGTTTCAGTTTTCCTGGTTGGAAGCCTGAAAAGACTTCAGTTGGTGTTTGGATAACAGGAGCGGCGCTGAAACCAAGCTCTTTAACTTGATCGACGTACTCAGGTTGCTCGTCAAGATTGATCTCATGATAAGCGACATTGTTGCTATCCAAGAAACGTTTGGTCATTTTACATTGTACACAATTATTTTTAGAATAAACCGTTACCATTTTCGTAACTCCTCATAAAATTTGATTACTTTCTTAGTATATCAGAAAAAAAAACTTTGTCAAACAATTTTGACTAAATATTGTGTTTTAGATAAAAATATTTAAAATTAGGGCACTATATATAGTATGAGACGATTGGTAAAGATTGCGTTTTCATTGACCTATCAAAGACTGATGAGAACTCAAAACTATATCCTGTATGTTGGTAATTTATATAGAAGATTTTCAGCAAGTTATCTGAAAGGAAATTGAAGAAAGTCCATAAAATACTTGAAAAATTATCTTGAAGGTGATATAATACACTATTGTAAGGGTTATCACTTATAACTCAAATAGAAAACACTTAAAGGAGAGTCAAACTATGGCTTCTAAAGATTTCCACGTAGTGGCAGAAACAGGTATTCACGCACGTCCAGCAACATTGTTGGTACAAACAGCTAGCAAATTTGCTTCAGATATCACTCTTGAGTACAAAGGTAAATCAGTAAACCTTAAGTCTATCATGGGTGTTATGAGTCTTGGTGTTGGCCAAGGAGCTGACGTTACAATTTCAGCTGAAGGTGCAGATGCTGACGATGCAATCGCTGCTATCTCAGAAACAATGGAAAAAGAAGGATTGGCATAAGGAAATGACAGAAATGCTTAAAGGAATCGCAGCGTCAGATGGTGTTGCAGTTGCTAAAGCATATCTACTCGTTCAACCGGATTTGTCATTCGAGACTGTTACAGTCGAAGATACAAACGCAGAAGAAGCTCGCCTTGATGCCGCTTTACAAGCATCACAAGACGAGCTTTCTGTTATCCGTGAGAAAGCAGTAGGTACGCTAGGGGAAGAAGCTGCTCAAGTTTTTGACGCTCACTTAATGGTGCTTGCTGATCCTGAAATGATCAGCCAAATTAAAGAAACTATCCGTGCGAAGAAGGTGAATGCAGAAGCAGGTCTGAAAGAAGTGACAGACATGTTTATCACTATCTTTGAAGGTATGGAAGACAACCCATACATGCAAGAACGTGCAGCGGATATCCGCGACGTGACAAAACGTGTATTGGCAAATCTTCTTGGTAAAAAATTGCCAAACCCAGCTTCTATCAATGAAGAAGTGATCGTCATTGCACATGACTTGACTCCTTCTGATACAGCTCAATTGGACAAAAACTTTGTTAAAGCTTTTGTAACAAACATCGGTGGACGTACAAGCCACTCAGCTATCATGGCGCGTACACTTGAAATTGCTGCTGTATTGGGTACAAACAACATCACTGAAATCGTTAAAGATGGTGACATCCTTGCCGTTAACGGTATCACTGGTGAGGTTATTATCAACCCAACTGATGAGCAAGCAGCAGAATTCAAGGCAGCTGGTGAAGCTTATGCGAAGCAAAAAGCTGAATGGGCTCTCTTGAAAGATGCCAAAACAGTAACTGCTGATGGTAAACACTTTGAATTGGCTGCCAACATCGGTACTCCAAAAGACGTCGAAGGTGTCAATGACAATGGTGCTGAAGCTGTCGGTCTTTACCGTACAGAGTTCTTGTACATGGATTCTCAAGACTTCCCAACAGAAGACGAGCAGTACGAAGCTTACAAGGCTGTACTTGAAGGAATGAACGGTAAACCTGTTGTCGTTCGTACAATGGATATCGGTGGAGATAAGGAACTTCCTTACTTCGATATGCCTCACGAAATGAACCCATTCCTTGGATTCCGTGCCCTTCGTATCTCTATTTCTGAAACTGGAGATGCTATGTTCCGTACACAAATCCGCGCCCTTCTTCGTGCGTCTGTACACGGTCAATTGCGTATCATGTTCCCAATGGTTGCGCTCTTGAAAGAATTCCGTGCAGCGAAAGCAGTCTTTGACGAAGAAAAAGCGAACCTTCTTGCTGAAGGTGTTGCAGTTGCGGATAATATCCAAGTTGGTATCATGATCGAAATCCCGGCAGCAGCAATGCTTGCAGACCAATTTGCTAAAGAAGTTGACTTCTTCTCAATCGGTACAAACGACTTGATCCAATACACAATGGCGGCAGACCGTATGAACGAGCAAGTTTCATACCTTTACCAACCATATAACCCATCAATCCTACGTTTGATTAACAATGTTATCAAAGCGGCTCACGCTGAAGGTAAATGGGCTGGTATGTGTGGTGAGATGGCTGGTGACCAACAAGCTGTTCCACTTCTTGTCGGAATGGGCTTGGATGAGTTCTCTATGTCAGCAACATCAGTACTTCGTACACGTAGCTTGATGAAGAAACTTGATACAGCTAAGATGGAAGAGTACGCAAACCGTGCCCTTACAGAATGCTCAACAATGGAAGAAGTTCTTGAACTTCAAAAAGAATACGTTAATTTTGATTAATTGAAAGATCCCTGTAACTAAGTTGCAGGGACTTTTTTGGTATTTTTAAAAAATGTTCAAGATGATCTTTCTTATATAAAGTCCATTCTAGAGAAAGTAGCGGTGGGGGAACGAAAAATACTTAACTGGTTCATAAAATTCTTGACAAGTTGCAAATTTAGGAGTAAACTATTAACCAGTTAACTATTAGAGAGGAGTTTCTGCAATTTAGAAATGAATTGCAACTAGAAATATCAAAAAGAAAGAGAGTTTCGATGAAAATTAATAAAAAATACCTTGCTGGTTCTGCGGCAGCTTTGATGTTAAGTGTTTGTTCTTACGAGTTGGGACTGTATCAAGCTAGAACGGTCAAGGAAAATAATCGTGTTTCCTATATAGATGGAAAACAAGCAGCGCAAAAAACGGAGAATCTGACTCCTGATGAAGTTAACAAGCGTGAAGGAATCAATGCGGAGCAAATCGTCATTAAGATAACAGACCAGGGCTATGTCACTTCACATGGCGACCACTATCATTATTACAATGGGAAGGTCCCTTATGATGCTATCATCAGTGAAGAGTTGCTGATGAAGGATCCAAACTACCAGCTCAAGGACGAGGATATTATCAGTGAAATCAAGGGTGGTTATGTTATCAAGGTGGATGGAAAATACTATGTTTACCTTAAGGATGCGGCCCATGCAGATAATGTCCGTACGAAAGAAGAAATCAATCGACAAAAACAAGAGCATAGTCAGCATCGTGAAGGAGGAACTTCAGCAAATGATGGTGCGGTAGCCTTGGCACGTTCACAAGGACGCTACACCACAGATGATGGTTATATCTTTAATGCCTCTGATATCATTGAAGATACTGGCGATGCTTATATCGTTCCTCATGGCAACCATTACCATTACATTCCTAAGAGTGAGTTATCAGCCAGTGAATTGGCTGCTGCAGAAGCCTTCCTATCTGGTAGAAGTGGTCAATCGAATACGCCTACTTATCGCCGTACCAATAACAACAGTAGTAGTTACGATGTAGATAGATGGACCCCATCCTATAATAACCAAGGCAGTGGCTATGCGAACACAAACACGGCTAACAACAGTAACAGTAGCGACAATAGTCAAGCGAGTCAAAGTGATGAGGATATTGATAGCCTTCTGAAACAACTTTACGCCTTGCCGCTCAGCCAACGACACGTAGAATCTGATGGCCTTGTCTTCGACCCAGCACAGATTACAAGTCGAACAGCTAGAGGAGTTGCTGTTCCTCATGGGAACCATTACCATTTCATCCCTTATTCACAGATGTCTGAATTGGAAGAACGAATCGCTCGCATCATCCCGATTCGCTATCGTTCGAACCATTGGGTGCCGGATTCAAGACCAGAACAACCAAGTCCACAACCGATTCCGGAACCTAGTCCAAGCCCGCAACCTGCACCAAATCCTCAACCAGCTCCAAGCAATCCAATTGACGAAAAATTGGTTAAACAGGCGATTCGAAAAGTAGCTAATGGCTATGTATTTGAGGAGAATGGCATCTCTCGTTATATTCCTGTCAAGGAGCTTTCAGCAGAAACTACTGCAGCCATTGATAGTAAACTCGCCAAGCAAGAAAGTTTAGCTCATAAACTCGAAGCTAAGAAAACCAACCTCCCATCTGCTAATCGAGGATTTTACAATAAGGCTTATGATTTACTAGCAAGAGTTCATCAAGACTTACTTGATAATAAAGGGCGCCAAGCTGATTTTGACACTTTGGATAAACTGTTGGAACGACTCAACGATGCCTCAAGTGATAAAGCTAAGTTGGTGGATGATATTCTGGTCTTTCTAGCACCGATTCGTCATCCAGAACGTCTAGGAAAACCAAATGCGCAAATTGCCTACACTGATGAAGAGATTCAAGTAGCCAAGTTGGCAGGCAAGTATACAACAGAAGATGGCTATATCTTTGATCCTCATGATATCACCAGTGATGAGGGGGATGCCTATGTAACTCCGCATATGACCCATAGTCATTGGATTAAGAAAGATAGTTTGTCTGAAGCCGAAAGAGCGGCAGCCCAGGCTTATGCTAAAGAGAAAGGTTTGACTCCTCCTTCAACAGACCATCAGGATCCAGGAAATACGGAGGCTAAAGGAGCAGAAGCTATCTACAACCGCGTGAAAGCAGCTAAGAAGGTGCCGCTTGATCGTATGCCTTACAATCTCCAACATACCGTGGAAGTTAAAAACGGTAGTTTAATCATTCCTCATTATGATCATTACCATAACATCAAATTTGAGTGGTTTGACGAAGGACTTTATGAGGCACCTAAGGGTTATAGTCTAGAGGATCTCTTTGCGACTGTCAAGTACTATGTCGAACATCCAAACGAACGTCCGCATTCAGATAGTGGTTGGGGAAATGCAAGTGACCATGTTCAAAGGAACCAAAACGGTCAAGCTGATACCAATCAAACGGAAAAACCATCAGAGGAGAAACCTCGGACAGACAAACCTGAGGAAGAAAAACCTCGCGAAGAGAAGCCTCAAAGTGAGAAACCAGAATCTCCAAAACCAACTGAGAAGCCGGAGGAAGAATCACCAGAGGAACCAGAAGAACCTCAGGTCGAGACTGAAAAGGTTGAAGCGAAGTTGAGAGAGGCTGAAGAGCTACTTGCAAAGATCCAAGACCCCATTATCAAGTCCAATGCCAAAGAAACTCTCACTGGCTTAAAAAATAACCTGCTATTTGGTGCTCAGGATAACAATACCATTATGGCTGAAGCTGAAAAGTTGTTGGCTTTATTAAAGGAGAGTAAGTAAAGGTAGTAGCATTTTCTAGCTCCTAAAAACAGGATAGGAGAACTAGAAAAGTTAAAATCGAAAATGAGAACAGAATGTAAGTTCTAGTTCTCATTTTTTTCATGAAAATATACAAAATATCTTGACATATAGTGTAAATAAAGATAAACTATTTACTAGTTAATTAAATGGTTAAATACTAGTTAAGGAGTAATGATGAAAAAAAGAACATTTCTATTATTAATGGCCAGTCTGTTGATTCTTGTCTTAGGAGCATGTAGCCAAAAAGAAAAACAAGAAGCAAAAGGGATGAAGATTGTAACAAGTTTTTACCCAATCTATGCCATGGTCAAAGAGGTATCGGGGGACTTGAATGATGTACGGATGATTCAGTCAAGTAACGGGATTCACTCCTTTGAACCGTCAGCAAATGACATTGCTGCTATTTATGACGCGGATGTTTTTGTCTACCACTCTCATACGCTCGAATCTTGGGCGGGAAGTCTGGATCCAAATTTGAAAAAATCAAAAGTTAAGGTTCTTGAAGCTTCAGAAGGGATGACCTTGGAGCGTGTTCCAGGTTTAGAAGATGTAGAAGCTGGTGACGGTATTGATGAAAAAACACTCTACGACCCTCACACTTGGTTAGATCCAGAAAAAGCAGGCGAAGAAGCTCAGATTATCGCTGACAAACTTTCGGAGATTGATAGTGCTAATAAGGAAACGTATCAAAAGAATGCTAAAAACTTTATCGCTAAAGCCCAAGAATTGACTAAGAAGTACCAGTCTATTTTTGAAAAAGCGAGTCAAAAGACTTTTGTTACACAACACACAGCCTTTTCTTATCTCGCTAAACGCTTTGGTTTGAAACAACTTGGTATAGCAGGGATTTCCCCTGAACAAGAACCAAGTCCGAGACAACTAACAGAAATTCAGGAATTCGTTAAGACCTATAAGGTTAAAACCATCTTTACTGAGAGCAATGCTTCTTCTAAAGTCGCTGAGACTTTGGTCAAATCAACAGGAGTTAGCCTAAAGACCCTCAATCCTTTAGAAGCAGATCCTGAAAATGACAAAACTTACTTAGAAAATCTAGAAGAAAATATGAATGTTCTTGCAGAAGAATTAAAATGAGGAGATGATGAAAATGAAGAAGAAATACCTTGCAGCAGGATCGGCTCTTGTCCTTTCCCTAAGCCTTTGCATCTATGCATTGAACCAACACCAGGTAGAAGAAAACAAAGATAATAACCGTGTGTCTTACGTTGATGGGAAGCAAGACTCTCAAAAAACAGAAAATCAGACACCAGATCAAGTTAGCAAAAAAGAAGACATTCAGGCTGAACAAATTGTCGTGAAAATCACCGATCAAGGTTATGTGACTTCACACGGTGATCACTTCCATTATTACAATGGTAAAGTTCCTTTTGACGCGATTTTCAGCGAAGAGCTTTTGATGAAAGATGCTAATTATCAACTGAAAGATGCTGATATTGTCAATGAAATCAAAGGTGGCTACATTATCAAGGTGGATGGCAAGTATTATGTCTACCTTAAAGATGCGGCTCATGCTGATAATATTCGTACGAAGGACGAAATTGAGCGCCAAAAACAAGGCCATACTCATGATGCGCCAACTTCAAACAGTGCAGTGGCGCTTGCTCAATCTCAAGGTCGCTATACCACCGATGATGGGTACATCTTTAATCCATCTGATATTATAGAGGATACTGGCGATGCCTATATCGTCCCTCACGGTGGGCATTACCACTACATTCCAAAGAGCTCCTTGTCTGCTAGCGAATTGGCTGCTGCGCAAGCCTACCTCTCAGGAACTAGAAAACAAGCAAGTGTGACTGACTATCGTCCGAGTCCAAACGCAACTAGTCAAACTAGCAATCTTAGTCAAGAAGCTGAAAGACCAAGCAATCCAGAAGAGAGTCTTCAGAGTCTATTACAGCAGCTCTATGCTCTTCCAAGCAATCAACGTTATGCAGAATCAGATGGCTTGATTTTCGATCCTGCTAAGATTTCAAGCAGAACGCCAAGTGGCGTAGCGATTCCTCATGGAAATCACTATCATTTCATCCCATATACAAAGCTTTCTGCCTTGGAAGAAAAGATTGCGCGAATGATTCCTTTATCTACCGACAGTGGGAAGCCAGCTCCTTTGGAAAATCCAAGTAAACCAGCAGAGCATCCAGCTCAACAAGATCATCATGGCCAAGACGGTGACCATGGAAGTCAGGATACCAACCATGAAGACCATGACCATGATGGAGAGGAGCATGACCACCATCACGGCGAAGAACATGATCATGGTTTTGCAGCTGACCGTGTCATCAGTGAGGATGAGCAAGGTTTCGTAGTATCTCACGGAGACCACGCTCATTATTTCTTTAAGAAGGACTTGACTGCAGCTCAAATCAAAGCTGCCCAAAACCACTTGAAAGAAAATCATCAGTCTGAGCCTGTTCAACCACTTGCAAAGACTGTGGAAAGTTTCTCAAGAGATGCTAGCGATGAAGAAAAAATCAAGTATATCTCACAGACCTACGGGGTTCCGCTCGAAGCGATTCGCATTTCAAATGGATTCTTTGTCTTTGGAAATCCGGATCAAGCCTATGATCCAACCCATATCCATCCCTATGCTGTTCGAAAAGAACATGTTCGTATTCCTCTCCAAACTGGAAATCCAGAACTGGATTTCCTAAATGAACTTTATACGACTGCTCTGCGTGATGGTGTGTCTCCTTATAGCTTACAGGTAGAAAGTGGTAGTTTTGTAATTCCTCACGGAGACCACAATCACTACATCAAGGTTCAAACTAAGGGCTATGAAGTAGCTTTGAAAAATAAGATTCCGGCCCTACAATCGACCTATCAACCTGGAGCATTTGATGAACAAACAGTTCTATCTAAGGTGGATCAACTTTTATCAGATAGCAGAAGTCTCTACAAAGACCAGCCAATCATGCAGAGACGTGTTGAACTTGCTTTGGGGCAATTCACCGAAAATATGAAAAAACTGGCGACCAACTCAACTGCTGGATACCTAGCAGCCTTGGATCTCTTTGACAAGCAATACATCCATGTGGATCAAAGCGTGGCGCCAGTTGAAACTTCACCTTTGGATAAGAAGTACCAGGCCCTAGTAGATAAGATCAATACACTGGATACAGATACTTATGGCTTGCCTAAGAAGGATCTTTTGGTACATTTGCAGGAAGCAAAACTAGCACAGGATGAGACAGAGTTGGCTGCCATTGAAGCGAAACTACAGGCCTTGCAAGATTTCCGAGATCGGACAGGGGTTACAACAGTAGAGTACATCAAGTATTTCTATGAACATGTGTCTGACGGTCGTTTGAGAGAAGAACTTCGGAACCGTGTTGCCAAATTGACATGGGAACTTTACCAGTCACAATCTTTCCTCAAAGCGACCGACTTGAACAAGTTATTCCCAGCCATCTACCAAACTAAACTAGAGGTGGAAGAAGCACTTAAAGACGAACTCGTTTCTACAAAAGCTGGTAAGACTATTCTAGATACGGAAAAAGTAGATAGTCAAACTGCTAAGACAGCCATCTATGAATTCCTAAAAGAACTCTACGGTGATTTTATGCCAGAAGAGCGAGTTAGCCATGTTAAGAGGGAAGAAGTGGATACTCTTCTAACAAAAGCTGCCCAACTTCTAGCACGTGTCAAAGAAGATGGTGTCAAACAATCCCTAGCTGAAGAAGCAGCTAATATCAAAGCGGCTACTGAAAAGGAAAATGCAGACCTTGACGAAGCTAAAACACAACTTGAGGATCTTTTAAATCGTATTGCAGCGACTATCCAACGAGAGAAAAAAGAAGCAGAACAGGATCCACAAACGGTGATTATTTACCAAAAACTCTATAATGTCTTGCTCTCTCTTCACAAGTACTTAGAGGATAACAAGGGATCTGATGCTGACTTTGAACGTGTTGATGCCCTATTTGATCAACTTGCAGCCAAAAGCAGTGATAAAGAAGGTCTCCTCACTCTAGCTAAAGAAATCATTAGCTTGAACCAGGAACTCCGTTCAAAAGCAAGTGAAACTGATAGCCAATCTAAGTCTGAGAAAGACAGTGAAACAGCTACTTCTAAACCAACAGAAAAGCAAGCACAAAGTGAGTCTGAGACAAGTGCTCAACCAAATGAATAAAAAGAAAGACGAAGTAGCTGAGCTACCTCGTCTTTTTTAGTCTTTATAAGCTACAATGCCAATGATGGTATCCACCGCACGTTCCATTGTCTGAAGGCTGACGTATTCAAAACGTCCATGCATGTTTTCACCACCTGCAAAGATATTTGGAGTTGGAATTCCCATAAAGGAAATCTTAGATCCATCTGTCCCACCACGAATTGGTTCGATAATTGGCGTGATTCCCAGATCTTCCATTACGGCTTTAGCAATGGTAACAGGCGTCATATCTTTCTCAATGACTTCCTTCATATTGTAGTACTGGTCTGTCAGAGTCAAGGTCACGCGATCATTCCCAAGCTCTTGATTCATCTTGTCAGCAATGGCTTGCATAGCTGCTTTACGTGCTTCAAAGGCATCTTTTTCAAAATCACGGATGATATAGCTTGCGCTCGCCTCCTCGACACTACCTGACACATCCATAAGATGATAGAAACCTTGGTAACCATCTGTCAGTTCAGGTCGGTCACTCTCTGGAAGTTGATTATGAAAATCAATTGCTAGCTGAAGGGCATTTACCATCTGGCCTTTAGCGGTACCAGGGTGAACATTACGCCCTTGGAAATGAAGCTCAGCAGCTGCTGCTGAGAAAGTCTCGTACTGAAGCTCCCCTAGTGGGCCACCATCAACAGTATAGGCAAAGTCAACGTCAAAGTCTTCAGCATCAAAATTGTTAGCTCCAACACCGATTTCTTCATCTGGACCAAAACCAACACGGATTTCACAGTGTTTGATTTCGGGATGAGCAGTCAGATATTCAATAGCAGTCATAATCTCAGCAATCCCTGACTTGTCATCAGCTCCAAGCAAGGTTGTGCCATCTGTTGTGATAAGCGTTTGACCTGAATATTTTTCAAGGCTCTTGAAATCAGCAGGATCTAGTTTAAATCCAGAATCACCCAAGTCGATAACTCCTCCATCGTAATCTTCGATGATTTGCGGATTAACTCCCTCAGCATTAAAATCAGCAGTATCCATGTGGGAGATGAACCCGATTTTACGTGTCAAGCTGGGATCATTTGCTGGTAAGGTACCAATGGCAAAACCATTTGGGAGGTAGTAAACATTTTGCAGACCAACACGTTTCATTTCAGGAACAAGAATATTGGTCGCAAAATCTACCTGGCTTTGCGTACTTGGAGTAGTAGTAGAGTGTTCATCAGAACGCGTATTGACCCTAACGTAGGTCAAGAAACGATCTAAAAGGTTGGGATAAGTCATAAAAACTCCTTTAATAATCATTTTTTTCATTGTATCATAGAATGGAGAGAAAAACAAAGAGGAGTAAATAAAAATAAAATGAATGAAAGCGTTTATTTATGATATATTTCATGGTACAATGGTAATTGAAAAAAATATCACAAGGACATATCAATGAAAAAAGCAATTTTAATGATGACATTCGGTTCGCCAGAAGAGATCACCTTTGAGAGTGTGGCGGATTTTTTTACCAACATTCGTCGTGGAGTTAGACCCAAAAATTACGAGATTCAGACTCTCTATGATAATTATGTTCGTATAGGTGGTACGCCCCTGCAGAGGATTACACGTGAGGAGGTCAGTTTAGTCAAGGAACGGTTAGGAGAAGACTATGGCATCTACTTTGCTAACAAATTTTCTCGCCCCTTTATTCCTGATGTGATCAAGCAGATGGAGGCTGATGGTGTTGAAGAATGTATCTGCTTGATTTTGGAACCTCATTATTCCTTCTACTCGGTTATGGGGTATGAAAAGTTTCTGGAGAGCCAGCAAATCCGATTTTTAGTCATTAAGGATTGGTATAAAGAACAGTCTTTACTGGACTACTGGACAGATGAGGTTGGTAAAATCTTGAGAGACGAAGTGGGAGGGGAGCCCTTCAAGGTGATCTTCTCAGCCCATAGTGTTCCAATTTTTGCCTTAGACTTTGGAGATCCTTATATCGATCAGATTTTTGATAATAGCAAGTTGATAGCAGAGCAACTCAGTCTAACCGCAGACCAGTATACCAATACTTGGCAGAGCGAGAGTGATATTGGAATCCCTTGGATCAAGCCAGATGTACTCGAGTATTTGAGAGAACAGAAACAACATCCAGAGCATTATATCTTTGTCCCAATTAGCTTTATCAGTGAGCATATTGAAGTTCTTTTTGATAACGATGTAGAATGTTATGAATTATGTCAAGAATTAGGTGTCACCTACCATAGACCAGCTATGCCAAACACAGATTCCCGTTTAATTGATGCTTTAGTTGATACTGTAAGAGCCAATGAACAAAAAGAATTTAAGGAATTTCTCCCAGAAGAAGAAACCTTTGACGAGCTAGCTCCGTCAGCAACTACAAAGGACATCATGGAGGAGACAGACGACCTTCAGATGCCAGAATTTGTAAAAAAACTGATTGAGAAAAAAGGCCGTGAAAATGTGAAGATGCCTTACTTAATTAAAAAAATGCTAGAAAAGGCTGGTAAGCTGCCGAAAGACTAAAGAAAAAGGATTTAGCATGAAGCTAGATCCTTTAATTGTCTTATTTCTTCTCAAGAAGAGCTTTGATTTCTTGAAGAACTTCGAGTTCAGTTGGAGCAGCAGGTGCTTCCTCAACCACTTCCTCTTTCTTACGAAGGTTTTGAGCTTTTTCCATAGCTTTAATAACGAAGAAGAGAACAGTACCTACAACAAGGAAGTTGATAATAGCACTCAAGAATTTACCATATGTAACACCATTCCATGCAAGCTCAGCGATGTTTTGTACTTTCGCAGCTTCCAAAGCTGGGTTCAAGATAAGTGGAGTGATGATGTCATTTACAAGTGAAGTAACGATAGCACCAAAAGCAGAGGCGATGATCACACCGACAGCGAGGTCAACGACATTACCGCGAAGCAAAAATTCTTTAAGATCTTTTAACATTTTCATAATTTCCTTTCAAAAACTAATCTTAATTGTACCTGAAATACCTAAATATTGCAACCTTAATGCTTAATGACATCCATTTCATTTATAAAAAACGTATACTTTACTAAAAATATAGTTAAGAATGATAATCAAAACCTGCGCAATTAGCGTTTCGATGGCATTAACCTGATCTAGTTGATCGTTGACAAATTGCCCGATAATATCGGGATAAGATGTAACAAAGATATAAGTTAAAAGAACGTCAAGACCAAGAGTAGAGAGACGAGCTAAGAAAAACTTAGCCAGGCGAGTCGGCCAATTCTTTCTCTTTTGCTTAAAGACGATGGTGTCATTTGTGATAAAGGCAAAGAGAATCCCAATGATATTTGCGAGTACGGTTGCTAGGATTTCCTGGTGACTGATATGGTAAATAAGCAAACGTGATAAAATCGAGATCAGAGTAGTAGCTCCACCGAAAAATAAGTAGGAGAGGATTTCGTTATCAAAGAAAGTTTTTATTAGTTTTTTCATGATTTTAGTATAGCATAAAGTCATATATTGTGCTATACTGATAAGGTTGATAATCTCAACCCTTGGTGCTTAGCTTCTTTCACCAAGCATATTTTACGCGGGAAACCGCCAAAGGAGAAAACATGAAAAAATTAACTGTTCGTGACATGGCAGATATTGCTATCGTTGCTGCTATCTATGTGGTTTTGACCATCACCCCACCCCTTAATGCCATTAGCTACGGTGCCTACCAGTTCCGTATTTCTGAGATGATGAATTTCTTGGCATTTTATAACCCTAAATATATCATCGGTGTGACGATTGGATGTATGATTGCTAATTTCTTTAGCTTTGGTCTAATAGATGTCTTTGTCGGTGGGGGCTCTACCCTAGTTTTCCTAAGTCTAGGTGTATGGCTCTTTAGCAAATACAAAAATGACTATTTGTTCAATGGTTTGATTCGTAAAGATCATTTCTTCTTTTCAATCCTCTTCTCAATTTCAATGATTACCATTGCAGCTGAACTTCATATCGTTGCGGAAGCTCCGTTCTTCTTCACATGGTTCTCTACTGGAATTGGTGAGTTTGCATCACTTATCGTAGGTGCGATTCTGATCAATAAACTGGGACAGCGAATCGATCTTACAAAATAAGAAGTTTATAAGCTAGATTCTTGCTAAATCTAGCTTTTTTCATTCCATAAAATTAAAAGAGAGCGCTTGACAAGAGCATAGAACTATAGTATACTTTTTAGGTAGGCTGATTTAGCTCAGTTGGCAGAGCGCATCCATGGTAAGGATGAGGTCGCCGGTTCAATCCCGGCAATTAGCATTATAGACAGAAAAACCTTGGGAAGCCAAGGTTTTTCTTATACACCTGTGTAAATGAAGCTAAAGAGTTTTGTCTGTTGACAAAAGAGATTCTCTTTAGTAGAATAGTAGGTGCGATGAGTCGATAGGTAGTCTTCGGACTGCTATTGAGCATAAGGAGGTCATAACGCAGGAGCGGACCTTGATGAGTTGTGTGAACCTGCTCATCACATGAAGATGCCTCTTAGTCCCTAGTTGAATGGCTAGGGATTTTTAATTTTCAGAAAATATAACCCAAAAATGCTTTTCAATTTCTGGAAAAAGTAGTATAATACATCTATTATAGAAATTTTTAGAAAATTCCGAAAGAGGTTATTTATGGGATATACAGTTGCTGTAGTCGGCGCGACAGGTGCTGTCGGAGCTCAGATGATAAAAATGTTGGAAGAATCAACACTTCCAATCGATAAAATTCGTTACCTTGCTTCTGCACGTTCAGCAGGCAAGACTTTGAAATTTAAAGACCAAGATATTACGATTGAAGAAACGACTGAGACAGCTTTTGAGGGTGTTGATATTGCACTCTTCTCAGCAGGTGGTTCGACATCAGCTAAGTATGCACCATACGCAGTTCAAGCTGGAGCGGTAGTAGTTGATAACACATCCTACTTCCGTCAAAATCCAGACGTACCATTGGTTGTCCCAGAGGTCAATGCTCATGCACTTGATGCCCACAACGGAATCATTGCCTGTCCTAACTGTTCAACAATCCAAATGATGGTAGCGCTTGAGCCAGTTCGTCAAAAATGGGGCTTGGACCGTATCATCGTTTCAACTTACCAAGCCGTTTCAGGTGCTGGTATGGGTGCGATTCTTGAAACACAACGTGAACTTCGTGAAGTCTTGAATGATGGTGTGAATCCACGTGATTTGCATGCGGAAATCTTGCCTTCAGGTGGTGACAAGAAACACTATCCAATCGCTTTTAACGCTCTTCCGCAAATCGATGTCTTTACTGACAATGATTACACTTATGAAGAGATGAAGATGACCAAGGAAACGAAGAAAATCATGGAAGATGACAGCATTGCAGTATCTGCAACCTGTGTACGTATTCCAGTCTTGTCAGCTCACTCTGAGTCTGTTTACATCGAAACAAAAGAAGTGGCTTCAATCGAAGAAGTGAAAGCAGCCATCGCAGCCTTCCCTGGTGCAGTTCTGGAGGATGATGTAGCTCATCAAATCTATCCTCAAGCCATCAATGCTGTTGGATCACGTGATACCTTTGTTGGTCGTATCCGTAAAGACTTGGATGCCGAGAAAGGAATTCATATGTGGGTTGTGTCAGATAACCTTCTCAAAGGTGCTGCTTGGAACTCTGTACAGATTGCAGAAACGCTTCATGAGCGTGGTTTGGTCCGTCCAACAGCTGAGCTGAAATTTGAATTGAAATAATGGTTTAGGAGTTCGAATGAACTCCTTCTTTGAAATAGAGAGGTGTTTCTCATGTCTTACCAAGATTTAAAAGAGTGTAAAATCATCACGGCCTTCATTACCCCTTTCCATGAGGACGGTTCCATCAACTTTGATGCCATTCCTGCTTTGATTGAGCATTTGTTGGCCCACCATACAGATGGTATTCTGTTAGCTGGAACTACCGCTGAGAGTCCTACCTTGACTCATGATGAAGAGTTGGAACTCTTTGCGGCTGTGCAAAAGGTTGTCAATGGACGTGTTCCTTTGATTGCGGGTGTAGGGACCAATGACACACGTGACTCGATTGAGTTTGTCAAAGAAGTCGCAGACTTTGGTGGTTTTGCTGCTGGTCTTGCTATCGTCCCATACTACAATAAACCTTCTCAAGAAGGGATGTATCAGCACTTTAAGGCTATTGCAGATGCATCAGATTTGCCTATTATCATTTATAACATTCCAGGCCGTGTGGTTGTCGAATTGAATCCCGAGACCATGCTTCGCTTGGCTGACCATCCTAATATTATCGGTGTTAAAGAATGTACCAGCTTGGCAAATATGGCTTACTTGATTGAGCACAAGCCAGAAGAGTTTTTGATTTATACAGGTGAAGATGGGGATGCCTTCCATGCTATGAATCTCGGTGCAGATGGGGTTATTTCTGTTGCCTCTCATACAAATGGGGATGAGATGCATGAGATGTTCACTGCAATTGCAGAAAGCGATATGAAGAAAGCTGCAGCTATTCAACGAAAATTCATTCCTAAGGTCAATGCGCTCTTCTCTTATCCAAGCCCTGCACCTGTCAAGGCCGTTTTGAATTACATGGGATTTGAAGCTGGACCAACTCGTTTGCCATTAGTCCCAGCGCCAGAAGAAGACGCAAAACGTATTATCAAGGTCGTTATTGACGGCGACTATGAGGCGACTAAAGCAACTGTGACTGGTGTCTTACGTCCAGATTACTAATAGAGACAATAAAATCCATGACCGAATGAACGATCATGGATTTTTCTTATTTTCCTAAACAGAATTGGCTAAAGAGTTGGGTGATGAGTTCATCAGGTGCGGCATCTCCAGTGATTTCTCCGAGAATTTCCCAAGTACGGGTCAAGTCAACTTGAAGCAAATCAACTGGCATACCCAGTTCAAGACCTTCGTTAACAGCTTGTAGGCTTTCAACGGCCTTCTCAATCAAGGAAATATGACGGGCATTAGATAGGTAAGTAGCATCTTGCTCGACCAAACCAGCATTTTCAAAGAAGAGGTTGTTGATTTTATCCTCAATTTTATCGATATTTTGATTTTTAAGGACTGAAATACGGATGACATCTTCTGGAAGTTCAGAAGTTTCAATCGCTTCAGGCAAGTCAGTTTTATTAAGTAGAATAATGCGATTAGTGTCCTGACTGATTTCTAGGAGTTGGCGATCTTGGGCGGTTAGTGGTTCACTGGCATTTAGCACCAGTAGAACCAAGTCAGCTTCCTTGAGGGCTTTTTTCGAACGCTCAACACCGATTTGTTCCACGATGTCATCTGTTTCACGAATTCCAGCTGTATCAATCAATTTGAGAGGAACCCCGTTAATGTTGACGTATTCTTCGATGACATCACGGGTAGTACCAGCGATGTCAGTTACGATAGCCTTGTCTTCACGCAGGAGATTGTTTAGGAGGCTCGATTTCCCAACGTTGGGGCGTCCGATGATAGCAGTGGAAATTCCTTCGCGAAGGATCTTACCGCGACGGGCTGTCCGAAGCAGATTGGTTAGCAATTGTTCAAACTCCATAGTTTTCTCTCGGACAACAGCAGTAGTGGCTTCCTCAACATCGTCATACTCAGGATAGTCGATATTGACCTCGACTTGGGCAAGTGTATTGAGGATTTCCTGGCGAGTATTATTGATAAGATCAGAAAGAGAACCGTCCAATTGTTTGACTGCGATATTCATGGCCTTGTCAGTCTTGGCACGGATGATGTCCATCACCGCCTCAGCCTGTGTCAAGTCCACACGACCGTTTAGAAAGGCACGTTTGGTGAATTCACCAGGTTCTGCCAACCGAGCTCCTTCACGAATAGCTAGCTGGAGAATTTCATTGGTTACCGCAATCCCACCGTGGGTGTTAATCTCGATAATATCCTCACGAGTAAAGGTCTTTGGAGATTTCATAGCCCCAACCATAACCTCGTCCATGACCTTACCAGTTTGAGGGTCAACGATGTGACCGTAGTTAAGAGTGTGGCTAGCAACCTTGCTCAAGTCTTTTCCTTTAAAAATCTTTTGCGCAATGGCAAAACTGTCAGTTCCGCTCAAGCGGACAATACCAATGGCCCCTTCACCTAGTGGAGTAGAGATAGCAGCGATGGTATCAAATTCACGTGTAATCATACTAATTCCTTTTGTATTTCTTTTCTTAGGATATGTATCCAAGCATCTCTTCAAATTGTAACAAAATTAGACTATTTCTTCAATGGATGCTACTTGGAGATTGAAAAAGCCTAAGCAATTCTGCTTAAGCTAGTTTATTTGGTGCGCATTTCACCCTGAGGGAAGTAAGTTCCTTCTGGCATATCGTTGATGATGACATGAACGGCTGATTGAGGTGCTCCAGTGTTACGGACAACAGCTTCCGTTACTTCCTTAGCAAGAGCTTTCTTTTGCTCGAGCGTGCGTCCTTCAAATAAATCGATGCGTACAAATGGCATAATAGCTTCCTCCACTAGTTTTTGATTTCTTCTATTTTACCACATTTTGCCGTTTAAAGCTTCAGAAAATTATGATATACTAGAATGTAGCAAAAATTTAGAAATGGACGTGAAATAATAGCATGGCACAGTTGTATTATCGTTATGGGACCATGAACTCTGGTAAGACGATTGAGATTCTCAAGGTGGCCTATAACTACGAGGAGCAAGGAAAGGGAGTTGTGATTATGACTTCTGCTCTGGATACGCGTGACGGTGTTGGCTATGTATCCAGTCGGATTGGCATGAAACGCCCAGCTATTGCGATTGAGGAAACGACGGATATCTTTGGTTATATCCAAGACTTGCCTGAGAAACCATACTGTGTGTTGGTTGATGAGGCCCAGTTTCTCAAGCGTCACCATGTTTACGACCTAGCTCGTATTGTTGATGAGTTAGACATACCTGTCATGGCTTTTGGTTTGAAGAATGACTTTCGTAATGAACTGTTCGAAGGTTCCAAATATCTCTTGCTTTTAGCAGATAAAATCGATGAGATAAAGACCATCTGTCAGTACTGTAAGAAAAAGGCGACTATGGTGTTGCGAACTCAAGATGGCGTGCCAGTCTATGATGGCGAACAAATTCAGATCGGTGGTAATGAAACATATATCTCAGTCTGCCGAAAACATTATTTTGCCCCTGAAATCGATAAGGAGAATGAAGAAAAATGAACATCTATGATCAACTACAAGCTGTAGAAGACCGATATGAAGAACTAGGAGAATTGCTGAGTGACCCTGATGTCGTTTCAGACACCAAGCGATTCATGGAGCTTTCAAAAGAAGAGGCTTCTACTCGCGATACGGTAACAGCCTACCGTGAGTACAAACAAGTCCTTCAAAACATCGTCGATGCTGAAGAGATGATTAAAGAATCAGGCGGAGATGCGGACTTGGAAGAAATGGCCAAGCAGGAACTGAAAGACGCTAAGGCTGAAAAAGAAGAGTACGAAGAAAAACTAAAAATCTTGCTCCTTCCAAAAGATCCTAATGATGACAAGAATATCATCCTTGAAATCCGTGGAGCAGCTGGTGGAGATGAAGCGGCACTTTTCGCCGGAGACCTGCTAACTATGTACCAAAAGTATGCGGAAGCCCAAGGATGGCGCTTTGAAGTCATGGAAGCTTCTATGAACGGTGTCGGTGGATTCAAAGAAGTGGTTGCCATGGTATCAGGTCAGTCCGTTTACTCTAAACTCAAGTATGAGTCTGGTGCCCACCGTGTGCAACGTGTCCCTGTGACAGAAAGCCAAGGTCGTGTCCATACCTCAACTGCCACAGTTCTTGTCATGCCTGAAGTGGAAGAAGTGGAGTACGATATTGATCCAAAAGACCTTCGTGTCGACATCTACCACGCATCTGGTGCTGGTGGACAGAACGTCAATAAGGTTGCGACTGCCGTTCGTATCGTTCACTTGCCAACCAATATCAAGGTTGAGATGCAGGAAGAACGTACCCAGCAGAAGAACCGTGAGAAAGCTATGAAGATTATTCGTGCGCGTGTTGCTGACCACTTTGCTCAGATTGCTCAGGATGAACAAGACGCTGAGCGTAAGTCAACTATTGGTACTGGTGACCGTTCAGAACGTATCCGTACTTACAATTTCCCACAAAACCGTGTCACAGACCACCGTATCGGCTTGACCCTTCAAAAACTAGATACCATCTTGTCTGGTAAATTGGACGAAGTTGTAGATGCCTTGGTACTCTATGACCAAACGCAAAAATTAGAAGAATTAAACAAATAATGAAATTAGCTCAATTATTCTCAGATTTTGAAGAAGAGTTGATGAGACAAGGAGAGGAAGCAGAAAGCCTCTCTTTTGTCTATCGTAGCCTAAAAAATCTCTCTTTTACGGATTTTGTCTTTGCCCTCCAGCAAGAGGTAACAGAGGAAGAAAAACAATTTGTAGAAGAAATTTTCCAGCAGTTAGCAGCTCACAAACCAGCTCAGTATATCATTGGTCACGCAGATTTCTTTGGAATGCAGTTAAAAGTGGATGAGCGAGTCTTGATTCCTCGTCCTGAGACAGAGGAGTTGGTAGAACTTATCCTAGCTGAAAATCATGAGACGAATCTTTCAGTACTTGATATCGGTACAGGTAGCGGGGCCATTGCTCTTGCTTTAGCAAAAAATAGACCAGATTGGTCAGTTGCGGCAGCAGATATTTCTCAAGATGCTCTAGATTTGGCATCTGAAAACGCTAAAGTTCAGAACCTCCAGATATTTTTAAAAAAATCTGATTGTTTTACAGAAATTTCTGAAAAATATGATATAATTGTATCCAATCCACCCTATATCTCTCGTGAAGATGAGTCAGAGGTTGGTTTGAATGTTTTGCATTCAGAACCTCATCTAGCTCTCTTTGCAGACGAGGATGGCCTAGCTATTTACCGCAGAATTGCGGAAGATGCAAAAGACTATCTCAAAGACGGTGGTAAGATTTACCTTGAAATTGGATACAAGCAAGGTCAAAGTGTTCCTGCGCTTTTTAGGAAACATCTTCCTGAAAAACGAGTACGAACACTCAAGGACCAATTTGGTCAAGATAGGATGGTTGTAGTTGATGATGGACAGGATTAGACAAGAGTTGGAAAAGGGTGGAGCTGTTGTTCTGCCTACAGAGACAGTTTACGGCCTCTTTGCTAAGGCCTTAGATGAAAATGCTGTCGACCATGTTTACCAACTCAAACGTCGTCCTAGAGAAAAGGCGCTCAATCTTAATGTCGCTTCTCTAAAGGACATCTTGCACTTTTCTAAGAATCAGCCAACTTATCTAGAAAAAATTGTAGAGGCCTTTTTACCGGGGCCCTTGACCATTATCCTCGAAGCCAATGACAGAGTTCCCTATTGGGTCAATTCTGGGCTTGCAACTGTTGGATTTCGGATGCCGAGTCATCCCATTACACTTGATTTGATCCGAGAGACTGGTCCCTTGATTGGACCGTCTGCCAATATTTCAGGTCAGGCAAGTGGAGTGACCTTTGCTCAAATTCTAGAGGATTTTGACCAAGAGGTTCTGGGCCTGGAGGACGATGATTTTCTAACTGGACTGGATTCAACTATTTTGGATTTGTCTGGAGATAAGGTGAAAATCCTACGCCAAGGGGCGATCAAGCGTGAAGATATTCTTGCTCAGTTGCCAGAGATTTCTTTTGAGGAGGAATGAGATGCTAAGAGATTTGCAAGAAACAGATGTAAAAGCTATATGTGACATCAATCAAGAGACTTTGGGCTATACTTTTAGTCCAGAGGACACAGCTAGTCAACTAGCTAGACTATCTCAGGATTTACATCATTTCCTTCTTGGCTATGAGGATGAAGTCAGCCATGTCCTACTTGGATATGTCCATGCTGAGGTTTATGAATCCCTCTATTCCAAAGCAGGATTTAATATCTTAGGCTTAGCGGTTTCACCTCAAGCACAAGGGCAAGGTATTGGTAAAAGCTTAATGCAAGGGTTGGAAGAAGAGGCAAAAAGACGGGGCTATGGGTTTATCCGCTTAAACTCTGCTGATCATCGTCTGGGTGCTCATGCATTTTATGAAAAAGTTGGTTATACTTGTGATAAAGTGCAAAAACGGTTTATTCGCATCTTTTAGTTTATTTTGTAAAAACAAACTAAAGGACCAGTCACACAATAAAGGAGAAGACCTATGATTTTTGACAAAGATGATTTTAAAGCATACGATGCTGATCTCTGGAATGCTATTGCCAAAGAAGAAGAACGCCAACAAAACAACATTGAGTTGATTGCTTCGGAAAACGTTGTTTCCAAGGCTGTAATGGCTGCTCAAGGGTCTATCTTGACCAACAAATATGCCGAAGGCTACCCAGGACGCCGTTATTATGGTGGAACCGATGTAGTAGACGTGGTAGAAACTCTTGCTATTGAACGCGCGAAAGAAATTTTCGGTGCTAAATTTGCCAATGTTCAACCTCACTCAGGAAGCCAAGCCAACTGTGCGGCTTACATGGCCTTGATTGAGCCAGGTGATACGGTCATGGGAATGGATTTGGCAGCAGGTGGACACTTGACCCACGGAGCTCCTGTCAGCTTCTCTGGTCAAACCTATAACTTTGTTTCTTATAGTGTAGATCCTGAAACGGAATTCTTGGACTTTGATGCGATCTTGAAACAAGCCCAAGAAGTAAAACCAAAACTGATTGTAGCTGGTGCTTCAGCCTATTCTCAAATTATCGACTTCTCAAAATTCCGTGAAATCGCAGATGCTGTTGGTGCTAAACTCATGGTCGATATGGCCCATATCGCTGGTTTGGTTGCAGCTGGTCTTCACCCAAGCCCAGTACCATACGCTCATATCACTACAACAACGACCCACAAAACCCTTCGTGGTCCTCGTGGTGGTTTAATTTTGACAAATGATGAGGAACTTGCTAAGAAAATCAACTCAGCTATTTTCCCAGGTATTCAGGGCGGTCCTTTGGAGCATGTTGTCGCTGCTAAGGCTGTATCCTTCAAAGAAGTTTTAGATCCAGCCTTCAAAGAATATGCAGCTAATGTTATCAAAAACAGCAAGGCTATGGTTGAAGTCTTCTTGCAAGACCCTGATTTCCGTATCATTTCTGGCGGGACTGAAAATCACCTCTTCCTTGTTGATGTAACTAAAGTTGTAGAAAACGGAAAAGTTGCTCAAAACTTGCTGGATGAGGTTAATATTACCCTAAATAAAAACTCAATCCCATACGAAACCTTGTCACCATTCAAGACAAGTGGTATTCGTATCGGATCAGCAGCCATTACTGCACGTGGATTTGGTGAAGAAGAAAGTCGCAAAGTCGCTGAACTCATCATTAAAACCCTTAAGAATGCAGAAAATGAGGCTGTCTTAGAAGAAGTGAGAAGAGCAGTCAAAGAATTGACAGATGCCTTCCCACTATACGAGGACTAAAACTTTTATGGACATTTATATTAAGAAAGCTATTATCCATCAGTTCAGCCCAGATGATACCGAGCTGTTCCTGGCGGATAAGTTTCTCAATATCACTCCAAAAATTGAAGAATACCTGCGCAAGAAAATCGAACGTGTGTATTCAGATGAAGCCAAGACTGGGATTTTCGAAGAAGAAAATCCCTTCTTCAATCACATCACGGATGATTTGTTGGAGACATCAGTAACACTGGCTAATCTCTGGAAAGAGGAGTTCAGTATTTCTGAAAATCTCAAGACCAATGACCTGGTTTTTGTTCAGTTTTCTAAAGAAGGCGTTGAACATTTCGCTTTCTTGCGAATTGCTCTGCGTGAGACCTTAACCCACCTCGGTGGAGAAGTTGATAACCCAATCAAGCTAACCCAGAATAACTTGCCTGGTTTTGGAACGGGGGCTGATGAGGCTTTGGTGGTTAATCTTCAAAGTCGCAAGTACCATCTCATCGAAAAACGAATCAAGTACAACGGGACTTTTTTGAACTATTTTTCAGATAATCTCTTAAGCGTTGCCCCTAAGATTTCGCCAAAGAAATCCATCAAGGAACTGGAAAAAACGGCCCAGAGAATTGCTGAAACTTTTAACACAGATGATTTTCAATTCCAATCCAAGGTCAAATCAGCGATTTTCAACAATCTTGAAGAAAGCAATGAACTGTCTCCAGAGAAATTGGCTAACGACCTTTTTGATAACAATCTAACAGCTCGTTTGAGCTTTATCGATCAGGTCAAGGAAGCTGTACCAGAACCAGTCCAGTTCGATGAAATTGATGCCAGTCGTCAGCTCAAGAAATTTGAAAACCAAAAACTTTCCTTGTCAAACGGAATTGAACTCATCGTTCCCAATAACGTCTATCAAGACGCCGAGTCTGTTGAGTTTATCCAAAATGACAATGGAACCTATTCTATCTTAATCAAAAATATCGAGGATATTCAAAGTAAATAATGTTTAAATTACTACGAAGAGTGCTAGTGCTAGCAGTCTTCCTTTTCGCTGTCTATAAAGCCTATCATATTCGTCAGGATGTAAAGCAAGTCATGACCTACCAACCTATGGTTCGAGAAATCCTCAGCGAAAGAGATACTCCAGCCAATGAAGAGTTGGTACTCGCTATGATTTATACAGAAACGAAAGGAAAAGAGCGGGATGTCATGCAGTCTAGTGAGTCTGCTAGTGGTACAACCAATACCATCAATGACAATGCCTCGAGTATTCGACAAGGGATTCAGACTCTAACAGATAACCTTTATCTTGCACAAAACAAAGGAGTGGATGTCTGGACAGCCGTCCAAGCCTATAATTTTGGACCTGCCTATATAGATTTTATCGCTCAGAATGGCAAGGAAAATACACTAGCATTAGCCAAGCGTTATTCCCGAGAAACGGTCGCTCCTATCCTTGGAAATACCACTGGGAAGACCTACACCTACATCAACCCAATTTCTATCTTTCATGGTGCAGAACTCTATGAAAATGGTGGAAACTATTACTACTCAAGACAGGTTCGCTTTAATCTCTATATCATGAAATTCTTTAATTTCTTTTAAGCATCTGGTTTTTCCAGGTGTTTTTCACTATAAGCTTTCTTTAAGATTGTTTTATTACCCTAGAAAGGTAAAGGAGGGAATATCCCATGAGAAAGAAATTCTTTCTAACAAGCGCTGCAGTATTGTGGGCAGCAACAGCTATGACGAGTGTCCACGCAGCAACAGATGTTCAAAAAGTAATCGATGAAACCTATGTACAACCTGAATATGTCCTAGGTTCTTCTCTATCTGAAGACCAGAAAAATCAAACTCTTAGCAAACTTGGCTATGACGCATCGAAAGATACCAAAGATATCAAAACCATGACACCTGATATCTATTCGAAAATCATGAATGTGGCTAATGATGCTAGTCTACAGCTCTATTCGTCAGCCAAGATTCAAAAGCTGGGTGATAAGTCGCCTCTAGAAGTCAAGATTGAAACGCCTGAAAATATCACCAAGGTGACGCAGGATATGTACCGTAATGCAGCAGTGACCCTGGGAGTGGAGCATGCTAAAATCACAGTTGCAGCTCCTATTCCAGTTACAGGTGAGAGCGCCCTAGCAGGGATTTACTACTCGTTAGAGGCCAATGGTGCTAAAGTACCGCAAGCCAATAAAGACTTGGCTCAAGAAGAACTAAAAGCCTTGTCCGATATCAATGCTGAAAACAAGGACAAGTCAGGTTACGATGCCAATAAGCTCAATGCGGCTATGACAGATATAAAGGCAGGAATCGCAAAGGCAAAAGAATCCAAAGGTAATCTGACAGAAGAAGATGTCCGCAAGATTGTAGAAGACACGCTAAAAAACTACAAACTCGATCAGGTTATAACAGGAAACCAGGTCAATATCATCATCAATTTTGCCCTCAATCTCTCAAAGAGTGACATTTTGAACAATGCTGATTTCACTAAAACCCTAAATGACCTCAAGGAAAGTATTGTCTCTCAAGCTGGAGATAGCTTTAAAAATATCAACCTCAACTTTGATGCCAATAAAGCGCTAGAAGACGGTGGCAATTTCTTGAGTTCTCTTTGGCAAGCCATTGTCAACTTCTTCAAGAGTTTTGGTGCTTAGGTCATTTCATGATATAATAGATGGTAACAGAAATGTTGCTGTCTTTTTTTGTCGGCCGATAGAAAGTGAAAAATATGTTAAAGAAAAATGATATTGTAGAAGTTGAAATTGTTGATTTGACCCATGAAGGTGCGGGGGTTGCTAAGGTAGATGGTTTGGTTTTCTTTGTAGAAAATGCTCTACCAACTGAGAAAATCCTCATGCGAGTCCTTAAGGTCAATAAAAAGATTGGTTTTGGGAAAGTTGAAGAATACCTTACTCACTCTCCGCATCGTAACAAAGACCTTGACCTAGCTTATCTACGCTCAGGTATCGCTGATTTGGGGCATCTTGCTTATCCAGAGCAGCTCAAGTTTAAAACCAAGCAAGTCAAAGATAGTCTTTACAAGATAGCTGGCATTACCGATGTAGAAGTTGCTGAAACGCTTGGTATGGAACATCCAGTCAAGTATCGAAATAAGGCACAGGTGCCCGTTCGTCGAGTGAATGGTGTCTTGGAAACTGGCTTTTTCCGTAAGAATTCGCACGATCTCATGCCCCTTGAAGATTTCTTTATACAAGATCCTGTCATTGATCAAGTCGTAGTAGCTCTACGAGATTTGCTTCGTCGTTTTGATTTGAGACCTTATGACGAAAAGGAGCAGTCTGGCTTGATTCGCAATCTCGTTGTGCGTCGTGGTCACTATTCAGGACAAATCATGGTTATCTTAGTGACTACACGTCCTAAAGTTTTCCGAGTGGAGCAGTTGATTGAACAACTTATCAAGCAGTTCTCAGAGATTGTGTCTGTCATGCAAAATATCAACGACCAGAATACCAATGCGATTTTTGGTAAGGATTGGAAGACTCTTTATGGTCAAGACTATATTACGGACCAGATGTTGGGAAATGACTTCCAAATCGCTGGCCCAGCTTTTTATCAAGTAAATACGGAAATGGCAGAGAAACTTTATCAAACAGCTATTGATTTTGCGGAGTTAAGAGAAGATGATGTGGTGATCGATGCCTACTCAGGGATTGGAACGATTGGATTATCCGTTGCAAAGCATGTCAAAGAAGTCTACGGTGTTGAAGTGATTCCAGAAGCAGTTGAGAATAGCCAGAAGAATGCTGCATTAAACAAGATTACAAATGCTCACTATGTCTGTGACACAGCTGAAAACGCCATGAAGAACTGGCTCAAGGAAGGTATCCAACCAACCGTTATCTTGGTTGATCCTCCACGTAAGGGATTGACCGAGAGCTTTATCAAAGCAAGCGCTCAAACAGGAGCAGACCGCATTGCTTATATCTCTTGTAATGTCGCAACCATGGCGCGTGATATCAAACTCTACCAAGAATTGGGTTATGAATTGAAGAAAGTCCAGCCGGTGGATCTTTTTCCGCAGACGCACCACGTTGAGTGTGTAAGCTTGTTAGTGAAACGCAGTTAATCCTCAAAAGATTCACCCAAACCTTTTGAGTCCCACAAACGTATCATGTTGAGGCGGTATCACTGCTTGTACGAGCTGATTAAACAAGGGTGTAGCTAGTGAAAATCCTACAGTAAGGAGTTTAAACATGAAATTCCATGAATTTGGTGATAAGAATTTGCCTCCTATTTTACTGATACATGGTGGTGGCAGTTCTTGGTGGAATTATCTTCGTCAAGCACGAATCTTGTCAAAAGAATACCGTATTATTCTACCCAATTTGAATGGCCACGGCGAGGAATATCAACTTGATTATGTTTCTACTGAAGATTCTGCTTTGGAGATTCTAGACTATATCAAAGCAAACTGTGGTGGGAAATTGTTTGCAATCGGTGGTGTTTCACTTGGTGGTCAAATTGCCATGGAGCTTTTGTCTTTAGACAGTGAAATTGCTGAGAAGGCCATCATAGATGGAAGCCTCTGTATTCCTCAACCAAGGTTAGCTAAAATCAGCATCTTTCTAGTGTTTCTATTTGGTAAACTGATGTTCAATAAATTCTCTTGCAAACTTCAGTTAAGCATGATGAACAAACTCTATCCTAAACTGGCTTATCCAGAGGAAATAAAAGCTTATTATTTGGAGGATTTGCCAAGGACGCCTGTCAAAACATTGGTGACCATTTATAAAAACTATATGGGATGTTACAAGCTGAAAGATATGATTTCTGCTAGCAAGGCTCAGGTTCTGTATATTTATGGTGAAAAAGAATTGAACTGTGTGAAAGAATCAGCGAAATTATTTCATCAGCTACATTCAAATACAATTTTGTATGAAGCAAAGGGCTATAACCACGGCTATTTATCGGCTTACCTGCCTCAAGAGTGGGTTGATTTGGTGGTACCATTTTTAAAGAGCGATTCATTGGAAATGTGAGATAAATCTGATATGCTGTAAGGAGGATTCTTATGATTGGAGCAATAGTAGGAGACATTGTAGGTTCTGTTTATGAATGGGACAATATTAAAACCAAGGAATTTCCTTTATTTTGTGAGGATTGTTTTTTCACGGATGATACGGTAAGTCCGAACCGCTGAGTGTGTGAGTTTGTTAGTGAAACGTAGTTAATCCTCAAAATAAAGAAACTAAAACTCCATTATTTTGAGATGACAGCCTAAATTGGTTTTAAGGAGGTGTTATATTGATAGAGAGCAGACCTGAGTTTGATAAAATCGAATCCTTTGATGAGTTCAGTAAATACTATTGGTATCGTGAGGAACTTTCACAGATATGCAAGTCATTAGGGCTTGAAAATAGAGGTACAAAACAGGAACTCAATGATATTATTGAGCAGTACTTTAAGGGGAATTTGATTAAAAAATCATCAATAAAAAGCAAGAAGAAACGAGTAGAAGTCGTTGCTTTAGATACGCCCTTACTTGAGTGCGGATTCTCCTTTAATGCAAACTTTAGAGAATATTTCTCAACTTTAACAGATGTTTCTCCCTTTAAATTTACTGCGGATATGGCAACCGCTTGGAGAAAAGTCAAAAGAGAACATGATTTGAGATTTACAATTCAAGATATGCTAAAAGTTTATTATGGAAATTCAGATTATGCCAAGTATGACCATTCGGTTTGTCAATGGAATCAATTTCTAAAGGATTTCTATGCAGACGAAAATAGTAGCAACTACTCAAATAAACTAAAAGTAGCTTCTATCCTTTGGAAAGAAGTTCGAGATTCAAAGAATGAAAAAGTTTATTCAAAGAATCTTTTGACCAAATATGCTGATAAAATAAAAGAGTATGGCAAGTAAAAATTTCAGTCTAAACCAATAGTTTACAAGAAGGTAACTTATGCTAGGAGCAATTATCGGAGACATTGTAGGTTCTGTTTACGAATGGAACAATATTAAAACGAAGGATTTTCCTTTATTTCGTGAGGATTGTTTTTTCACGGATGATACTGTCATGACCTGCGCTGTTGCTGAGGCTATTATGAAGGGTGGTCGGAAGGATGACTTTATTGATGCCACGAAAAAGTACGGCAAAATGTATCCCGATGCGGGCTACGGTGCTAGATTTAGTAGTTGGATCAATAGTGACAATCGTGAGCCTTATAATAGCTTTGGAAATGGATCTGCTATGCGTGTTTCTCCCTGTGCTTGGGTTATGGACTGTGGATTTTGTGCGAGAACTGGTATGACGCCATCAGCTAGAGAGCTTGCACGCCTTTCTGCAGAAGTCACCCATAATCATTCGGAAGGTATCAAAGGCGCTATGGCAACAACTGATGCTATCTTTCTGTGTCGTTATTACTTTGGAGGCTATTGCGGGGATTATGAGCAACCAATCAATGACAATCCTATAGAGTGCAAAAGGCGGATCAAGGATTATATTGAGCAGGAGTACAGCTACAATCTATCTCAAACTCTAGATGAAATCCGTCCTAGATACCGTTTCAATGAAACATGCCAGGAAACAGTTCCTCAGTTTCTGGAAAGTACAGACTTCGAAGATGCTATAAGAAATGCCATCTTTCTTGGTGGTGATAGTGATACTCTGGCTGCAATCACAGGAAGTATAGCGGAGGCAGCGTATGGTATTCCTGATTGGATCAAGGAAAAGGCCTATTCCTATCTAGATGAGCCCTTAAAGGATGTCATTGGTCGATGGGAGCTTTACATAGCAGGAAAATGATTGTTTAGTTGAATAGAAAGGTATCACCTATGGAATTACTTGATAAGTATAAAAAAGAAAAAGTTATAGACGTTATCACAAATATTTTAAAGGCTATTCACCTGAAAAAATACGAAGACATTATGAATTATGTCGACGAATCAGAGATTGATGATTTAAATGAATTCTTTGGTTATGTTGAAAAGTCATTAGAATTAAATGATTTTGACACGATTGATGAGTATGGTGTAGAATGTCATTTCAATCCGCCCTATGAGTATTCTCAATTGGAGATTTATGATTCTTATGATCAGACTGGGTTTGCTGTTGATTATGATTTGACTTCAAATTCTGAATTAGTAGATATGATGTTGCAAGTAGAGTTTCTATATACCGATAATGGCTATACAGTAAGATTTCTTAATGTCGATTCTGATTAGGAAATGAGATTGATAGAGTTCAACAAACGATATCTTTGATACCGTATTTATACAGACATTTAAGATTTTCTTGAATGTCTTTTTTTGTATAAGAGTAAGGTTGAAGGTTTTAAACCATTAAATTTTCCTATCAATAGGTCGAATGTCTTTAAATGAACTTTATGAATGAATCTAAATGGTTATAGAAAGTCATTTCCAGTATGTTCATGCTATAATAGACTTAAGTTTCGTGATTTTGGAGATATAAATGAAAAAATATAAGCATTTATTATGGCTTTCTGGCTTGGTCATCACACTGATATCACTATTATCGTTGAATGGCTGTAGTTTGGGTGGTGAGACCATTCCCAAAAACAGGACAAAAGAACAGTACGAATTTGAAAAAACCTTTGAACCTATGTTTAAATTTTTAGAGCAAGACAAGAAGGATTTTAATGGGTTAGAAGCTTATAGAAGTCGTGTCTATATAGAAAACGGAGCTGAAGTCAAAAGATATTTAGTAGATTTAGATATCACTCAATCTGACATTAAGGGGGACTATACAATAAATGTCGAAGGTAATAAAGAGACGGTCCCTGTTACTTATTCTAATGGCAAGCTAAATTATGGCTCGGAGATAACTCCTTTATTTGATGAAGAAATTCTTAATTTGGTAGTACAAAGAGATTATTTCGCTTCCTTGAATATAAAAGAAATCTTTAAGAGTGCTGAAACTGAATTGAGCGATATTATCTACCAGCCTGAAAATCATTCTGACCTCTATAAATATCTTAAAAATAAGTACGATATGCCAGAAGATACGACCTGTCGAATAATATTAGATTACTCTAGTGGAACAATCTATGGAATTTCAATACTAATGGAATCTAAGGATGAGGCTGTTCAAATAGATTTAACTATATTTAAACAACGGGAGGATAATCAATGAATGAAATTGAAAAAAGTAATCGTCGAGTTGAAATATCAGTAGTCTTATCGGAAGCTACTTAGGATTGAAAATGTCACAGTGGTAGGAAGTCGAGAAATTGAATAAGGATTTATTAGATTAGTTAGAAAGTTTTTTGAGGATAATTTTGGAATTAAAATTTAAAAATTCAAGTATGATGTGCTTTCAAATTGTTCAGATAGATAAAGAATCGAAGAAGTATGTCATGGATACAAGTACTATAAGCCCCAAGAGCTATTACTGGGGAATAAAAACAGATACGATTACAGTGGACATGGTAGAGATTGAAAAGAATAATAACCAATTCGAAATCAAACCTAGTAGACCTGTAAATGCGACAATGATAGCCATTATCGTTCAACCAATCGTCAAGGTTAGCTATGATGCACTGAAAGAACTTTTTATTCACAATAATATTAGCAAACAAATATTATTAAAGTTATTACTCTTTGCAATTTCTATGCTAATTTCTTATTTTGCCATTCTGATTTCATTAAAGTTATCCCATAAAAAAGCAGATAAATGGATTCCTCAAAACAGCAATAAATACATGGTTACATTTACAACTATTCAGAAAAGTAACGGAGGAGTATATCCTTTGGTTGGAGCAATTGCCCTTTGTTTACTTTTCTTTCTTGGTTTGAATAATGGAACAGAAGGAGCTTTTTTGGTGATTAATGGAATCGTATCGTTATTCTTTTTCATGTTTACTCTAGGAAGTTTTCTAATCGCTCATTTCTACAAGCAAGGTCAAGTTGAGGTCGAAAAGATTGAGAAAATATAGAATAAATGACATTGGAAATAGTATTGATTCAGGTATTAAATCCATTCAGAAAGTGTTTGGGTGGTGAATGTGAATAAGAAAGATAACACAAAGATTACTAGTATACAAAGAGAAAGATACCATGGTCCTTTGATCACACATGGTGTCAGTCTAGGCTATATTAAGTTATATCCATGGATAAATTTACCATTTTGCTCATTTTTCTTTTACTGGGCCCTTATAGGTGAAACAGGAAGTCGTCAGGGATGGATTAAAATTCTATTTTTGACTTGCATCATTCTTAATGTGGTAAGTATTTTATTTGCTTTTTCTAAGTTTCTAATCAATCGATTTAAATTTTTAACCTATATTCTGATTGCTTTGCTTACTTGGAGCGCATTAGTTTGGATCGATTTTATCGGAATGTTGATGTTTGCAATAGTAGGAGATTCAAAAAGTATAGAGGGAATATATCAATCCCCTCTCACTCCATTTTATGTAATATTGATGATGTTCCTTTTTATCTTTGCTTGTGGCCTCTATGCTTGGTACTATCTCCCAAAGAATCAAGGAAAAGTCTGGTCTTTTAATCAAGTAAAAGAGGGAGATAGAAAGAAAACATGGTGGAATAATTTTGCAGTAGCTTTTGCGGGTGCAACAATCATTCCCTCTCTCCTAACGGGTTATATTAAGAATACCTTTGGTGTTTTATTGGGAATTTTGTTAACCTTGACGCTGACAGCTGTTATGGTAGATGCGGTATATGCAGCTGTTTATGTTAAAAAGCACCCTAATAGTGATGAATTGGCTTAAAAATAAAAATGGTTAAGAAATATGGAAATAAGACCTAAAAAGTTAGTTCTTCATAATCAATTTGGTTATGAAGAAAGTTTGTGTCAATTACCATATTCGATTCAATTTTCAGCCTATGTCAACGATGATCCTAAGCAGTCTTTAAAAGTGGAGTTGTATTTTCCAGATGCACGCATTTCACCTTTTACTTTGATCAAACCCTCCCTTTTTACAGACAAAAAGAAGAAGATATCACGATGGTTTATAGGTAAGATCGTGTTGTCGGACGACCCTTCTTGTAGAAAGGAGTAAAAATGAATTATTTAGAAATACGCAAGAAATAAGGATTTTATAGAAAAGTCGTGATTGTTTTTGCTGTTCTTCTCATTCTTTTTGTAGCTTGGATGGTGAAAGATAGGACTATTCAAATCCTTTGTATTCTACTCATAAATGCACTCTTATTTCTTTTCATTGCACTAATCAGAAGAGGGTATTTAAGGAGTGGTACTAAGTTATTGCATATGAACTTAGATTTAGCATCTTGGCAGCAATACATTGAGTTGAACAAAAGTGCAAAAAGAGCAATTATATAAATGGATGTGACACTAACATCTGTTGGGTATTCCTATATGATTGGTGATTTCGATGCTGCCATCAAGGAGGCTTCTGAAGCACTGACGAATCAAAAATTGAAGCTGAAATATAGGGATTTCTTAGAAAGTTATCTTATTAGCTCTACAGTTCTTGCAAATCCTAACCTGACCAGGGACGAGCTTAATCTTATGCTAAACAAAATATCCATATCAGATTCCTCTCTAGCTGAGAAAACAAAAAGCGTGAGTATTGCGCTTTACGATTTAACAATTGCTCATCAATCCAATGATTATTTTGAAGAATTGGAAAACGAATTTCAATATCAACAATTGGAAATCAGTTACTATCAAGCTTTGAACTCTAAATTAAAAGGAGATATGACTAGGGCGAATGAGTTGTTTAAAAAACTCGCTCAAGAAGATGAACAGCTCTATATCGTACAGAAATCTAAAGAATTTTTAAAAAGTGAATCTATTAATTAACGATGGATAAGTACAGAAAAGGATTTAATATGAAATCAAACAGTTTATTTTTTTTTAATGGTATCTTTGCTTTAACGTGCTCTCCCATTATTGCATATGCTTTCTTCTATAGATGGGAGATAAGATTTATCAATGGGGCACTTCGTTTTGTTGATAAACCAGCATGGGCTTTCTCAGTAAATTTAATTAGTTTTATATTTCTTGTTTGTTCCATACTTGCAATTTTCATTTATAGAAAAGAATCAAATGGTCGTAAGAAAAGCTTTTTGTTTCTCTTAGTTGCATCTATCACAGGTTTTATCCCCTTCCTTTCATTTTTTTCAGCAATTTTTGCACTTATTTCTGGGGTTTTATATTTGGTTGATTTTAATCGATTGGTAAAAAAATAAACTAGAAGGTATTTATCATTTTCAGCATATCCAACTTTTTTTTAGAACTGATTCTCTCAATCTCCGGTACGTCTGATTTCTATTTTCTGAGGTTTCATTATATAATAGCATTATCTGTAATGATAAATGCAGCTACGCTAACATTTCAATTTAAAAATCAAGGAGTATTATCAATGAAAAAAGCAATGGTAATTATCAACCCTACCTCTGGTGGGGAGAAGGCTTTGGATTATAAGGTCAAGCTGGAGAATAAGGCAAAAGATTATTTTGAGCACGTGGAAACCAAAATTACTGAAAAAGCGTTAGATGCAACACACTTTGCTGAGGAAGCGTCTCGTGGGCAGTACGATGCAGTGGTTGTTTTCGGTGGAGACGGGACTGTCAATGAAGTCATTTCGGGTATTGCTGAGAGAGACTACACTCCGAAGTTAGGGATTATCCCTGGCGGTACGGGCAACCTCATTACCAAACTGTTGGAAATCAATCAAGACATCGATGGCGCGATTGATGAACTCGATTTTAACTTAACCAATAAGATTGATATTGGTAAAGCAAATGACAACTATTTTGGTTATATTTTTAGTATCGGTTCTCTTCCAGAAGCGATTCACAATGTGGAGATCGAGGACAAGACAAAATTCGGTATTTTAGCCTATGCTGTAAATACCATGAAGTCTGTGATGACGGATCAGGTCTTTAACATTAAGGTTGAGACAGAAAATGGAAATTATGATGGCGAAGCAAGTCATGTTTTGGTCCTTTTGACAAATTACTTCGCTGACAAGAAAATCTTTGAAGAAAACAAGGACGGCTATGCTAATATTTTGATTCTAAAAGATGCTTCAATATTCTCTAAATTATCCGTCATTCCTGATTTACTAAAAGGAGATGTTGTCGGCAATGATAATATTGAGTATATCAGAGCGCGTAATATTAAGATCTCTTCAGATAGTGAATTGGAGTCAGATGTTGACGGCGATAAATCGGATAACCTACCTGTAGAAATCAAAGTCCTAGCTCAGCGAGTAGAAGTATTTTCAAAGCCGAAAGAGTAGAAGGTAAAAATTACTTTATTATTCACAACGAAATTAAGTTCTATATCAATGATTGGAGGAGGAATGAATTCTCTATTTGATGAATTTCGAACAATTTGTTTTCATTTAAACCAAGTCGGAATCACTCCGACGCTCATGGGATCTTTGGGGTTTGAATACCGTTCAAATGAAGAATGGGGGCCGTCTGACATTGACATTCATGTGCCTGGTGACCCTAGAGGTTGGGAAGCGCCTGATCATCTCAGAATTTATGACTGGGACAAGATAATGAAAGTGATGAAAGACTTAGGCTACGCCTTAATAGATATTCATGAGCATGAATTCCAAAAGGATAGAGTGAGTGTTGAATTTGGAAGTATCGATTCCTTACCTGATTTTGCAGGAGTTTCGGAATCGGATATAGAGCTTATTCACCTCGAGGACATCACTTTTCGTGTTCCAAGTTTGGAACAGTATCTAAGTATTTACAAAGCTTCTTCTCAAGACTCCTATCGAAATAATCAAAATAGCAATAAAGATTTTAAGAAGATAGAATGGCTGGAAAGACATTTGTAAATCATCATTTAAAAAGTAGTAAGTTGCAAGACTGGCTGCTTTTTTATTTTGCAAAACAAACCATCAAAACTACAGACAAGCCTTGCAAATAAAATTTTAAAGTAGTATACTAGAATCACAGCTATGAAAACGTTTGCGTTATAAGTAAATTAGGAGACAAAACAATGGAATTAACAGCCATTTACCATAGACCAGAGTCGGAGTATGCTTATCTATATAAGGATAAGCAAATGCACATCCGTATCCGGACCAAGAAAGATGATATCGAAAGCATCAACTTACATTATGGTGATCCTTTTATCTTTATAGAGGATCGTTATGAAGCAATCAAGGAGATGAGGAAACTTACCTCCGATGCTTTGTTTGATTACTGGCAAGTGGAGGTTACAGTTGGCTATGCCCGACTCCAGTATCTTTTTGAAGTCAAGGATAAGCAAGGTCGGAGAATCTTATACGGCGATAAGGGGTGTGTTCCAAACACGCTTGAAAATCTTCATTATGAAGGAAATGGTTTTAAAATACCGTATATCCATGAGATTGATGCTTGCCATGTTCCTGACTGGGTAGCAGAGACGATATGGTACCAGATTTTTCCTGAACGCTTTGCTAATGGCAATCCTGAGATTTCTCCAGAGGGGGCTCTAACTTGGGATTCCTCTATCAAACCAAAGACGAGCGATTTCTTTGGCGGAGATTTGCAAGGCATCATTGACCATCTGGATTACTTACAAGACTTAGGAATTACTGGGCTTTATCTTTGTCCCATCTTTGAATCTCCAAGCAATCACAAGTACAATACGACGGATTATTTCGAAATTGACCGTCATTTTGGAGACAAGAAAACCTTCCGTCAACTGGTGGATCAAGCCCATCAGAGAGGCATGAAAATCATGCTGGACGCTGTTTTCAACCATATCGGAGACCAATCTCCACAGTGGCAGGATGTTCTCAAACATGGTGAAGATTCCGTTTATAAAGACTGGTTCCATGTTCAAGAGTTCCCAGTGACAAAGGATAAGCTTGGGAATCCAAGAAAGCTCCCTTATCATACCTTTGCCTTTGAGAGCTATATGCCTAAGCTCAATACGGCAAATCCTCAAGTGAGAGACTATTTGTTGAGCGTTGCGACCTACTGGATTGAAGAGTTTGATATCGATGCTTGGCGCTTAGATGTGGCGAATGAAGTCGACCACCAATTTTGGCGAGATTTCCGTAAGGCTGTCTTGGCTAAAAAACCTGACCTTTATATTCTTGGAGAGGTCTGGCACACTTCTCAGCCTTGGCTAAATGGCGATGAATTCCACGCGGTCATGAACTATCCTCTCTCTGACAGTATCAAGGATTATTTCTTGCGTGGGGTCAAGAAGTCCCATCAATTTATCGATGAGATCAATAGCCAGTCTATGTACTATAGACAGCAAATTTCGGAAGTGATGTTCAATCTCTTGGATTCGCATGATACGGAGCGTATTTTGGCTACAGCCAAGGGAGATCTCCAACTGGTTAAGTCTGGCCTAGCCTGCCTCTTTTTACAAAGGGGAACACCGTGTTTCTACTATGGAACCGAGCTAGAATTAGACGGAGGACCAGATCCAGATTGTCGTCGCGTTATGCCTTGGGAACGTGTTTCCGAAAGCAACGAGATGCTTAATTTCATGAAGAAATTGATTCAGCTTCGCAAGAGTGTTTCAGACATTATCCAACATGGAACATATAGCCTGAAAGAAATCAAGTCGGACGTGCTTGCTCTCGAATGGAATTATGATGGACAAAAAATCCAAGCTATTTTTAACCAATCAGCTGAAAACTATCTTGTAGATATTGATGCTGTAGCGTTAGCAAGTCATTGCGAAAAACTAGACCAGCAACTGGTAATATTGCCTAAAGGTTTTATAATCCGATAAAAATCGTACTCAAAAAGACTGTTATGAATAGGTGATTCGTGCAGTCTTTTTTTGACTTATGTAGTATAATATAGCTAAGTCAACGATTACTAGCTGCATGATTAATGAATACTGTTTAAAATGAAAAAGAGACTTGTACTCTAGAAGGAGCGTTTCATGAAACGAACGAGAAAAGTAGTAGCCTTGGGATTGTGTTTGCCCTTATTTCTTGGATTGGCTGCTTGTCAGCAAAATAATACGAGCACTGAAGCTGCAAACCAGACACAGACCAGTTCGGATAAAGTTCCTTGGACGGCTTCATATACAAATCTGAATAATCAGGTCAGTACCGAAGAGGTCAAATCTCTCTTATCAGCTCACTTGGACCCAAATAGTGTTGATGCATTTTTCAATCTTGTCACAGACTATAATGCGACTGTCGGTTCTACTGGCTTAAGTGGTGATTTTGCCTCCTTTACAAAAACAGAATACGACGTAGAGAAAATCAGCAATCTCTGGAATCAAAAAAAGGGTGACTTTGTCGGGACCAACTGCCGTATTAATAGCTATGCGCTCTTGAAAAATTCGGTCACAATTCCAAAACTTGAAAAGAATGATCAGCTTCTTTTTGTTGATAACGATGCTATCGATAAGGGAAAGCTATTTGATGCGAAAGATAAGGAAGAGTTTGATATTCTATTTTCTAGGGTGGAGACGGAAGCAACGACGAATGTAAAAGTTCACGCGCAGAAGATGGAGAAATTCTTCTCCCAGTTTCAGTTCAATGATAAAGCTCGAATGTTGTCTGTTGTGTTGCATGATAATTTGGATGGAGAGTTTCTTTTTGTTGGACACGTAGGTGTTTTAGTGCCAGCTGATGATGGTTTCTTATTTGTAGAGAAACTGACTTTTGAAGAGCCTTATCAAGCTATTAAGTTTGCGAGCAAGGAAGATTGTTACAAGTATCTATCCACTAAATATGCGGATTACACAGGTGATGGACTAGCTAAGCCTTTCATTATGGACAATGAAAAGTGGATTGAAGGATATTAAGCTAGGCAAGGGAGAAGTAGTATGGAGACAGTAGTAGCACTTTTAGTTGTCATTCTTATCGGATTCTGGGCTGTAAACATTCTCAAGCCTCGTAAGGCAAATAAAAAAGAAAGATTTTTAGGCTATATGCAGCGCTATGACATAGATGGTGAGGGTTATCAGTCAGAAGTCTGGGAAGTGACAGAAGATGAGGAATAGCATCTTTTGTGACATATCTACAACAACAATTGCTTTTTAAAACCGTAATATTAAATGCCACTAACATAATATAAATTGAGTGTCATTCTTAATTTAGTATACTCTAGATGAAACATTTTGAAAGGAAATTATATGTACAATTCATTTTCTGATATTCCAACTGTAAAAGACGAATTTATGATTGACAAATACATTCTTGGGTTATCAAATTTTATTACTGGATGCGAAACTCCTTTAACACTAGCTATTCAAGGCGATTGGGGAACCGGAAAAACCAGCATCATGTATCAAGTTGAAGAAAAACTTAAAGAAAAATCGTCAAGTAATTCAAAAAGAAAAATTAAAACAATATTTTTTAATACTTGGCAATATTCACAATTTGATATGGATAAGGATTTAGCAGTCACGTTAATTACAGATTTAATTGATGAATTAGAAGTAACTGATGTAGATAAAAGAGAGAACTTTAAAAAATCTTTGGCAGTTATTACAAAAAGTATGGAATATCTAAAACTAGATTTTGGTCTCTTAAACATTGAAAAAATTAATAATCAACTTCTAAAATTAATAAGCAATGAGGAAAAAGCTAATAATTTAAAAAATCTGAAACAAAATCTACAAAGTATCATTGATGACTTTGTTAAAGAAAATAATTATGAAAAGATAGTAATTTTCATTGATGACCTTGACAGATTGGTTCCAAAAAAAGCGATTGAATTCCTAGAAATTTTAAAACTTTTCTTAGATTGCAGAAATTGTGTCTTTGTTTTAGCTATTGATTATAATGTTGTTTTAAGAGGAACAAAAAGTAAGTATGGTGATGATTTGGACAACGAAAAAGGAAAAGCTTTTTTTGAGAAAATAATTCAAGTGCCTTTTACTGTACCTGTTGCAAATTATCATATGGAGAACTTTGTTAAAGTCTCTTTGAAAAAAATTAATTTTTATTTTAATGATGACGTTACACAGAATGTAACTCAATTAATTAGAGACTCAATCGGAAATAATCCTCGCAGTGTTAACAGATTATTCAATTCTGTTAGCCTTTTAATGCATATTATAAATTCAAATAATGAGTTAGAAAATGATGACAAATTACTAATCATAGCTACAGTATGTTTTCAATTACGATTTGATGAAGCTTATGACTATTTATTGACTTCATATAACAATAGTCCAGAAGATTCTGAAGAAACCAAATATTTTCTCATTGATTTACTTGAAAATTCATTTGAAATATCTGACGATGCTGATTATAATTCTCTTGTGTCTCGCTATGGTATCTTTAGTTTTAAAAATCAAAAAGAGTTAGAATCTTTCAGAAAATTTTTTAATACTTTAAAATTATTGCTTAAATATAATGTTGATAAATTAGAAGTTGAAGAGTTCGAAAATTTGATGAAAAGAATGAGCTTTTCAAATACAATTTCAACCGGAAACTTCGATATAGATATAAATAAAACCTCAACTCAAAATCATTCACCGAATGAAGATGTTCAATTCGTTATTCGCAAATTATTTAATACACTGGTTAATACAAATCATTTCGACCTTTCGAAACCAGAGTATTTTGGAAAAGAGAAGAAGGAAGAACGCGAAAAGCCAATTTCATTAGATTTTATAAAGATAGCTAATGAATATAATATAGTTCGATTAACACAAGGAAAAGGACAAGGATTAAATATTTACTCTCAAAATAATAAATCGAACTCAATTTATATATCAGGTGATACTTATGGAAATATAAATAATGATGGTATACAAATCTATGTTAATAAGAAACTAGTAGGAAAGATTAATAGAAACACCTATAAACATTTTAAAGCTAAAACGTTACGACAGAATCTCCAAAAATATGACGAATTTGAAAAAACTTTTTTAAGTGATTTTTCAAGTCTCTTAGAGGATGCAAAAAAATATTTTTAACTTTTTTAGTGCTTTTTGATTTCACTAGTTGACTAAGCAATGCAATCTCATCATTGCGCATATTTTACAAAGTTTATTCTTTGTAGTTTCTCTAATATTGGTATATAATTTAATATAGAGTGATTTCTAGATAGGAGAGGGATAATGGAATTAAAAGATTTTACTGAAAAAGAACAGGAAACGATAAAGCAGGGACTGACAACATCTGAAATTAGCGATAAGGAAACCGCTGCTAAAATCCTTGCCCTAGTACCTCAGGAATGGATCAAACGCATTCCCTTTTTCGTGCGAAAACACGCTACAACTCGAACAATAAAGCGTATTTCTATCGAACATCCAGAGCTCTACGCAGTTGCCAAGAGAAGTGGTGAGATTCCTGAGAAGGAACGAGAAGAATTGCGCCAAATCATTACAGATATTTTCCAAGAGAAAATGAATAAGCATAAGATTAAATAATTTTGAGAGGAACTAAAAATTAGTTCCTTTTTTAATCGTTTTCAGTTGATTGGACTTTAACTTTTGGGTGGCAATTTAACTATTCGCGAACAAATTTTAAGAAAATTTAAAAAAAGTACTTTACAAGTTCTTGTAAACATGATATAGTTATAAGGCTTAGAAAATGAGATGATGTTTTCTAGCAAATATAAACCCGAGTAAAAAATGCCTACGGACAGGCAGGGTTGAATGCCGAAGCGTGGTTGAAAAGCCGCATTATTGATAGGGTTAAAAGCCTACTTTTATAAGTTGATGTTAGGACGCTTGTCCTAATTCATAAATTTTAGTGTGGTGAAAGCACACGTCATCTTGTGAAACGATCAATAAAGTACGTAATATTTGCTACTAGAGAGTTAGGAAACATCGGGAACAGACATACTCAACAGAAACCAAAATAAAAACGTCAGAAGATTGCAGAGCAGGTGAAAACCTGCTCTTTTTTCATAAGTCAAGCTTTGGTCGCCTTCATTTTTTTAGGCGCTAAAAATATGGTAAAGGAGTATGTCTTGATAAAATTAGATCAGAACCAGGCCCCTATTTATGAAGGTCTGATTAAGTTACGAAAGAAAAGGATTGTTCCCTTTGATGTACCAGGTCACAAGCGGGGACGCGGAAATCCAGAACTTGTTGAATTGTTGGGAGAAAAATGTGTTGGCATTGATGTCAATTCTATGAAACCCTTGGATAATCTAGGCCATCCCATTTCGATTATTCGAGATGCAGAGGAGCTGGCTGCGGATGCTTTTGGAGCAGCGCATGCCTTTCTCATGATTGGTGGAACAACATCATCTGTTCAAACCATGATTCTTTCCACCTGCAAGGCTGGAGATAAGATTATTCTGCCGCGAAATGTTCACAAATCTGCTATCAATGCGCTGGTTCTATGTGGTGCCATTCCCATCTATATCGAGATGAGTGTAGATCCTAAAATTGGTATCGCTTTAGGTCTTGAAAATGACCGTGTTGCACAGGCTATCAAGGAACATCCGGATGCTAA